>JAKAIJ010000148.1 GCA_021814355.1 Acidobacteriota bacterium | reverse complement strand
CGCCGCAGACGGCGCAGGTCACGGTGGGATGGATCTGGGCCTCGGGCGGCGGAGGCTCGCTGGGGCGGGAGATGGAAAACAGTTCCTCATCGGTGGCGGCGAGGATGGCGCGGCTCTTCTCGCCCTCCACCTGAACCAGATAGACGGAGCAGGAGTAGCGGTGGTAGAAGATCACCCCGATCCCGTCCGCCCGGATTTCCCGGCAGAGCTCCCGGGCGAAGGCCTCCACCATGGGCATCACGTCCAGCCCCGAGCTCGCCGCCCCGGAGACGCGCCCCAGGAGCGTCAGGTCCTCCAGCCTGCGTCGAAGGTCCTCCTGCGTCCGCGTGAGGGTATGGAAGAGCCACGACGCCCCCAGGACGAAAAAGGCGAAGAGGCAGAAGCTCAAGAGGCCGGTCTGGCCATCCGAAGCCACGAGGCTGAGGAGGTAGCCGAGGGAGAAGATGATCAGGCTGTGACGGAGATCCTCGGTGAAGGATTCTTTTAGAAATAACTTTATATTTAATCCTTTAAAGTATTCCGATGGAATGTAAAATATGTTGTTAACAACGAAATAGGCCAAAAAGGCGAGCAGGCCCGCGACGAGGCAGCGGGGCTCTTCGGAGGGGGGAAACTTGCCGCCCGCCAGGGTGTAAACCAGCCATGTGGCGGCGAACCGCAGAAGCCGGTTTCCCGAGTTGTCGAGGAAAAGCCAGAGGTGGAGATCGGTCTTCCTCGATTCCCGGGCCCGGTAGAGGTGGTCCAGGAGAGTTGAGGAGAGCGACATGAGCAGGCCGTACCCCGGGGCCACAAGGAAGAAGGCCGCCAAGGCGAAGGAGATGTCGAAGGAGACGAAGTACTCCGAGACCATGGAAAACTTGAGCCGCATGGCCGCCCAGGAGAGGGCGAAGAGGATCGCGAGGAGCAGCCAGGGGTTGGCGAAGAGTTCCGTCCCCGCCATCACCCTGAGCGGCTTGCCGAGGGTGAAGACGCCACCCCTTCCGAGAAAGGCCAGGGCGGCCCAGCAACCCAACCCCAGCGTGAATTGGGCCGCCGAGTACGCTTTCCACCCCCTCCGTCGGGATTCCATGGCCTGATTGTACCCGCTTCCGCCTTTGTTCACAAGGGCGATGGCCGTCGCCAAGGGTGCGGGACCTGGATTTTGCAATTGATGGGGGCAGTCTCCTCGAAATGCCAGCCACCTCTGAATCAGAACGAACCGCCCCCGGACTGGAGCAAAATCCGGGTTGCCCCCAAGCCAGGCACAAAAGGTGGTGCGGGGCGCGGGGGGGGCCAGGGGGGGGGGGGGGCCCCATCGGGCTTTGCCCGGGGGGCGGGGAGGGAATGGCCCCCCCCGCCGAGTAGACGCTTCCTTTCCGCCAAGAACGATCTGCGGTACCGAAGACACCGAGGCTCCAAATGCATAATCTGAACTGGATTGGGGTATTCTTGCTGCCATGGCGCGGCCCAGTTCCTCCCAGGGACTCTGCTACCGGCACCCGACGCGGGAGGCCCGGCGCCGCTGCTTTCACTGCCAGCGCCCCATCTGCCCCAAGTGCCAGACCCGCCGCGAGGGCCACATCTTCTGCTCCGACCGGTGCATCCGGAGCCACGGGCGCCGGGAGCGGTGGGAGCGGTTCGCCCGCTGGAACCGGACGGCCCTCCGCGGCTGGTGGGTGCGCGGAGTCCTCCTGGCCGCCCTTCTGGCGGCGGGGGCGGGCGTCGTCTGGCTCGCCCGCCACTTCGACCGGTTCCTCTACTCCCCGCCCTCCGACGAGTGGACCTTCCGCCCCAAGAAGGCCCGCGAGGCTGGGCTCGACCGGGAGCGTCTCGACTGGGACTCGGAGGGCCCCGTGACCATCCAGTCCCCCGCCCCGGGGACCACGGTCGCCAGCCAGCGGATCACGGTGGAGGGGCTGGCGCCGAGGGAGGCCATGGTGGGCCTCTACGTGAACGGCGAGCGGCGGGCGGTCCAGCTCGCCATCGCCGGGCAGTGGCGCTTCGACGGCGTGGCCCTCCACTCCCGCCAGAACATTCTCCAGGCGCGGTACTTCGACAACCGGGGCAACAACGCCTACTCGCGGGCCGTGGACCTCACGCTCTCCGCGCCGACCGCCCCGCTCCCACCGCCGCTCCTGGCCGAGGGTCCCGAGCCGCCGCCCCTTCCCGAGGCGCCAGCCCTGGACATCGTCCGGGCCGCCACCGACCGACGCGAGATCCTGCTGACCTTCGACGGCGGCTCCAACGCCAACGCCACGCCGGTCATCTTGGACACCCTCAAGAGCCACGGCATCCACGCCACCATGTTCCTCTCCGGCGAATACATCCAGCGCTACCCCGAGCTGGCCCGGCGCATCGTCGCCGAGGGCCACACCGTGGGCAACCACACGTTCAGCCACCCCCACCTGACCTCCTTCTCCTTCAACGGACGGCAGGCCACCCTGCCCGGCGTCACCCAGGAGTTCCTGAAGGCCCAGCTTTACCGGGCCGCCGGCCTTTACGAACTGGCCACGGGACGCCGGATGGCACCCTACTGGCGCGCCCCCTTCGGCGAGTACAACGGTCAGCTCCTCCGCTGGGCGGCCGAATCAGGCTACCGCCACGTCTACTGGTCGCCCCACATGGACACCCTCGACTGGGTCTCGGACAGCCGGGACCCCCTCTTCCGCACCCCCGCCCAGATCCTCGGCGGCCTGCTCAAGCAGCTCCGGGGCTCGCCGGCGGGGCTCAGCGGCGGCATCGTCCTGATGCACCTGGGCACCGAGCGCGACGGCGAGAGCCGGGCGGATACGATCCTCGAGGGATTCATCCGCCAACTGGAGGGGGACGGGTATCGCTTCGTGCCGGTGGACCGGGCCGCGGTCCCCCAGCCCCCGCCTCCGGCCGCCCCGTGAGACAGGCCGCCCCGCGAGGCTTGGCTCCCCGCCCCGGGTGTGCTACTATTTCCAAGCTGGAGGCCCCTTGGAACCTGTCGAGTACGGCATCATCGGGGGGTCGGGCTACTACCAGATGCCCGGCTTCGAGGGGGCCCAGCGGCTGGCCCTCCAGACCCCCTTCGGGGACCCCTCCGACCACTATCTCGTGGGCACCCTCTCGGGACGGCGCGTCGCCTTTCTGGCCCGCCACGGCGAGGGGCACCGCCGCCTCCCGGGCGAGGTCAACTACCGGGCGAACCTCTACGGGTTCAAGCTGCTCGGCGCCCGGGCCGTGCTCTCCGCCTCGGCGGTGGGGAGCCTGAGGGAACCCCTCCGCCCGGGGGACGTGGTGGTCCCCGACCAGCTCGTGGACCGGACCCGCCACCGCGCCGACACCTTCTTCGGCGACGGGATCGCCGCCCACGTAGGACTGGCTGACCCCTTTTGCTCCGTCCTCCGCTCGCGGCTCGTCGCCGCGTGCCGCGAGGCCGGCGTGACGGTCCACGACGGCGGCACCTACCTCTGCATGGAGGGGCCCCAGTTCTCCACCCGAGCGGAGAGCCGCCTCTACCAGTCCTGGGGGCTCGACGTGATCGGCATGACCAACGCCCAGGAGGCGCGGCTCGCCCGCGAGGCGGAGATCTGCTACGCCAGCCTCGCCCTCGTCACCGACTACGATTGTTGGCACGACGGCCACGACGCCGTCTCCATCGGAGAGGTCCTGCGGGTCCTGGCCGCGAACACCAAGAACGCCCGGGACGTGGTGCGGCGCGTCGCCGGCGGCGCGCCGCCGCGGGACTGCTCCTGCCAGCGCACCCTCGACCACGCGGTCCTCACCCGCCGGGACCTCTGGCCTCCCGAGACCTTCCACCGGCTCCGGCCGCTCATTTCGCGCCTGGCGCGAGGCCAAGGATGAAACTGCTCTGCGTCGGCTCCGTCGCGTACGACACCGTGGCCACGCCCTTCGGGCGCCGGGAGAGGATCCTCGGCGGTTCGGCCACCTACTTCTCGGTCGCGGCGTCCTATTTCGCCGGGGTGGGAATCATGGCGGTCGTCGGCGAGGACTTCCGCTCCGAGGACCGCCGCGTCCTCGAGAAGCACAAGGTGGACCTCGAGGGCCTGCGCACCGTCCCCGGCGGGCTCACCTTCCACTGGCACGGCGAGTACGGCTACGACCTGAACGACGCCCAGACCCTCAAGACCGACCTCAACGTCCTGGCCGGCTTCGCCCCCGACGTTCCCGAGGTCTACCGGGACGCGCCCTTCGTCTGCCTCGCCAACATTGACCCCAAGGTCCAGCTGCGGGTCCTCGACCAGCTCCGCTCGCCCAAGCTGGTGGCGGCGGACACCATGAACTTCTGGATTGACAACCGCCGGGCCGAGCTCCGGGAGGTCCTTTCCCGGGTCCACCTCCTGATCGTCAACGAGGCCGAAGCCCGGCAGCTCTCGCAGGAGTATAACCTGCTTAAGGCGGGCCAGAAGATCCTCGCGTGGGGCCCCAAGATGGTCATCGTCAAGCGCGGCGAGTACGGCGTTCTGAAGATCACGCCCCACTCGGTCTTCGCCGCCCCCGCCTACCCCCTCGAGTCGGTCTTCGACCCCACCGGCGCGGGCGACACCTTCGCCGGAGGCTTCATGGGCTTCCTGTCCACCTGCGCGGAGCTCGACTCCACGGCGGTGCGGCAGGCCATCGTCATGGGGAGCGTGATGGCCTCGTTCAACGTGGAGGACTTCTCGCTCAACCGGCTCAGCGCGCTGAGCCGCGCCGAGATCCAGGAACGGTTCTCGGCCTTCAGGAAGCTCACCGAGTTCTCGGGGCTGGAGTGAGCGGGGGCGCGGACCCCCGGGGAGGAGCGGCGATGCGGGTTCTGGAAGGCGCGCTTTCGGGCAAGGGGCTCTCCTTCGGCATCGTGGTCAGCCGGTTCAACGACTTCTTTGCGCAGAAGCTGCTGGACGGGGCGCTCGACTGCCTCAACCGCCACGGCGTCCTCGAGAAGGACATCACCGTGGCGCGGGTCCCGGGGGCCTTCGAGATCCCGCTGGTGGCCCGCAAGATGGCCGGCTCCGGCAAGTACGACGCGGTGATCGCCGTCGGCGCCGTCATTCGCGGGAGCACGCCGCACTTCGACTACATCGCCGCGGAGGTGGCCAAGGGCCTCGCCCTCTCGGGCCTCGAGACCGGCCGCCCGGTGCTCTTCGGCGTGATCACCGCCGACACCCTCGAGCAGGCCATCGAGCGCTCCGGCGCCAAGGCCGGAAACAAGGGCTTCGACGCGGCGCTCTCGGCCCTCGAGATGGCGAACCTGTACAAGTCGCTCTGATGGGCGTCCGCCGCGAGGGACGGGAACTCGCCCTAACCTACCTGTACCAGCTCGACCTGGGGGTGGAGCGGGCGGAGGAGGTGACGGCGGCCATTGACCGGGACCGCTCCGGTTCCGAGAGGGTCCGCCGCTTCGCGAAGGACCGGGTCCTGGGCGTCTGGGACCACCGCGAGGCCATTGATACCGTCATCGTCCGCCACCTCCACCACTGGAAGCTGGAGCGCCTTGCGCGTACCGACCGAGGCATCCTCCGGCTCGCGGTCTTCGAGATGCGCTACGACCCCGAGGTCCCCGCGAAGGTCGCCCTCAACGAGGCCCTCGAAATCGGACGCAAGTTCGGGGGCGAGGAGTCCAGCCGCTTCCTCAACGGCGTCTTGGATGCGATCCTCCACGAGGCGTCGTAAGAGGATCGTCCTCCGATCCCTGGTGGGAGCCGCCTTTGGGATTTTGTCCCTCGGCGGGATGCCCTCTTTGAGCGCGGCGGCGCCGGACGGCCACGGCCCTCCCTCCGCCGAGGGCGCCGTCGAGGGCCGCGGCGACGCGCTCTACCGGCTGCAAATCCCGGAGGGCGCCCCGGCTCCCCCCGCCTACGCCAACCGCACCTTCCGCCAGAGCGTCCGGCGGGAGGCCGGCGCGTGGCTCGTCACCGTCGTCTCCTTTCCCTCCCCCGTCTCCGATCCGCGGCCATTCCAGCCGGACTGGAGCTCCCCGGCGCTCGCGGGGCTCCCCGGCCCCTTCCTCGGGGAACTGCGCGCCGCCCTCCGCTCCTGCAAGACCAGGGACGCGGCGCTGCACGCCGCCACGCTCTTTCTCAGGGCCCGCACGACTTACCTCCGCCAGCCCGACTTCGACGAGAGCCCGGCCGAGGTCTGCCGGAGAGGCAGGGCCTCCTGCGTGGGGATGGCCCGCCTCGCGAGGGCGCTTCTCGACGCTCTCGGGATCCCGTGCCGGCCGGTCCTGGGCCTACAGGCGGCGGGCGGCTCTGGCCCCGCGGTGCTGGAGGGAGGCGCCCTCCACGCCTGGCTGGAGGCGGACCTTTCGGGGGGCTCCGTCTTCGTGGATCCCTGGTACTCGTCGGGGTGGGTCCCCGAGCGGTACGTCGTCCTGAGGGTGGGCGACCCCCTCGCCCCAGCAGATCTCTCCCGGCTGGCGGGCGGAACCCTCTCGGCGCTGTGGCGGCGCGACCGGATCTTCTACGATCCGCCGCCGGACACGGAGGCCCTCCTCTGGGGGCCGGGGACGCCGCGCCTTTTCGGCTCCGGCTCCACCCTCCTGGGCAAGGCGCTGGGTTCCCGCCGGCGCAGAAACGACGGTTTAGCGCTGAATCAGCGGTTCCCTAAGGTGTGGGCCGGCCGATGAAGCGCGGGCGGTCCCGCTCGGGAAGGGACTGCAT
>JAKAIJ010000147.1 GCA_021814355.1 Acidobacteriota bacterium | reverse complement strand
CGTCGTGGCGGGGGCCGACGCGGCGGGGGTGGATTTCATCGTGGGCGAGTGGCTCAAGGGGCCCTACATCGCCGCCGTGGACCCGGTCGCCGGCGGCGGGGCCGGCCCCGTCCTGCTGCGCGGCACCAACTTCACCTGGAACGCCGGCAGCGTGCCCCAGGTCACGTGGGCCGACGCGCTCTACAACTACTACCCGGCCACCATCCTCGCCTACCGCCCCGACACCGGGGAGCTCTACGTGACCCAGCCCAGCCCAGCCTGGGGCGCGGGGCGCTACGAGCTCTACGTCACCAACCCCGATTCCACCCTGACGAGCAACCTGCGCTGCTTCACCCTCACCTCGCCCTCGCCGGGCACCTGCTCCCTCTCCGGGACGGTGAGCCCGGCCATGGCAAACGCGCTGGTCGTGGCGCGGCAGGGGACCACCCGCTCCCCCGTGGGCGTGGCGCTGACCGACGGGACCGGAGCCTACACGATGACGGTGGAAAACGTGGGGGGGCCCTACGGCCTCTCCTTCGTTCCCCCGTCCGGCCAACCCTACGCCTGGGCTTCCTACGAGACCCTCTCCTGCGGGGCCGTCCAGAACCAACCCCTCTCCGCCGGGAGCGTCCTGTCGGGCACCGTCCGCGACGCCGGCGGCTCGCCCCTCTCCTCCGCGCTCGTCACGGCGATCCTCGGCTCCTTCCAGGCCCGGACCCTCACGGACAGCGCCGGGGCGTTCCAGGTGAGGCTCCCCGCTTCCCCGGGCTACACCGTCCGGGTCCAAGGGCCCTCGGGCGGACGATTCCTCGCCCAGGAGCGCACCAGCGTGAACCTGAGCTCGAGCGTCAATTTGGGCGCCTTCACCCTCGACCAGGGGTTCTTCTTCGTGGGTTACCTGCAGGACGCGGCGGGCCAGCCCGTGGCGGACCGTCCCGTGGAGGGCTACCAAACCGACACCGGTGCCTACCTGGGCCGCGCCACCACGGACCCTTGCACGGGCCGTTTCTCGCTGCCCCTCGCGGGGAACGCCGACTGTCGGCTCGCCATCCAGAGCGGCGTCACGCCCATGACCCGGGTGGAAACCCTCCGCCTCGCGAAGGACGTCTTCTCCGAGTACACCTTCCCGGTCTTCACGTCGGCGGACCGCCAGGTCACCGGCGGAGGGCCGCGCTTTGGGAAGGACCTGCTGGCCAGGGCCCAGCAGGGTCAGCCCGTCTATTTCATGGCGGAGAACCTGAGTGCCCCCGGGCTGCGGGTCGAGTTCTCCGACGGCGCCGGGGGCTGGGTCGCGGGCGGCGCGACGCAGTTCGACGGCAGCCGGGGTCTCGCGCTGACCCGCGTGCCGGTGGGGGCCGCAAGCGGCGAGGTGCGCCTGGTAACCCTCGACGGCGGGGGCGCCACGCTGGCCACCAGCGGGTCTCACGGCTTCGAGGTTCTTGCGGGGACGTGGTCCGACGGCGCCAATACCCTCCAAGGAGAGGTGACCGCCGGGGGCGGGCCGGTCCAGGGGGCGATGGTGCTGGCGTTTATCCCGGACCCCGCCTCGTCGGACTGCAGCGGCAGCGACCTGGGGACGCTCCGGTCCTACGCGGTCACCGGCGCGGACGGCAAGTGCACCCTGGCTGTCCCGAGCGGGGTCGTCAATTTGCTGTTCCTTCCGCCCGTCGCCTCCGGGCTAGGCCCGGGCTTCGAGCAGAGGACCGTCTCGGGCAACCTCAGCGTGGACAAGATCCTCCTTGCCGGCGCGGCGGTCACGCTGCGCGTCGTGGACACGGCCTCGCCGACGCCGAACCCCGTGCCCGGGGCGCACGTGGAGTTCCAGCAGAACCTACTCTCGGATTTCCGCGTCTCCGACGCCTCGGGCAACGTCAGCTTCACCCTCGCGGACGGCACCTATGCCCTCTCGATCGAGGGGCCGCGCCTCAGCCGATTCCTCGACTACGGGGGCACGGCCGTCGTCTCCGGGGTCACCGGCCTCGGGGACCGGGCGCTCCCCTCCGGGCTCTTCGTGACGGAGAGAGCGGCCTCCCCGTCGGGCGTGGGACGGGTGGGAGTCGAGGTGGAGGCCGTCCGGGAGGCCGCGCCAGGAGAGTCCTTCGGACGCGCTCTCACCGGCGCGAACGGCGTAGGGACGGGCGCGGTACCCGGCGCCACACTGTTCCGCCTGGACCTCCGGAGCGGTTCGGACGCGGTGATGGACGGCCGGGTTTCCAACCTCAGCGTGGCGGACGACACGGTACGTTATCCGTCGCAGACGCTCGGATCCGCGGGCGTCGTGGCGGGGACCGTGCGAGACACCGCCCTGACCCCGCTGGGGAACATCGGAGTGGCCGCATGGCCCGCCTCGGACACATCGGGGACGGCGTCGGGAAGCACCAGCAGCTGCGCGGGCACGGGCGCCTACCGGTTGAAGATTCCACCGGCCTCCTACAAGGTCCGGTTCAACGACCCCTTGTCCGGAAACCCGGCCTACATAACCGTCTGGTACGATTCCGTCTACTGCCCGCAGTCCGCCACGGCCCTGACGGTCACCGAGGGCCTCACCACCACGGCCAACCAGAACCTGCCGGCCGTGGGGACGGTGGCGGGATCGGTCCAGGACTCCGCCCGCGTCCCGCTCTCGGGGGCCTACGTCCACGCCACGGGCGCCGCCCTCGGCACCTGCGAGATCGGGGCCAATTCGGCCCTCGACGGCACCTACTCCCTCCGCCTTCCGCCCGGCTCCTTCACCCTGCGGGCGAGCGCCACCGGCTACCCCGACCAGTGCTGGAACCACTCGCAGACGTGCACCTCGCCCGCGCCGGCGGCGCTGGCGGTGACGGGGGGCAGCACGACCCCCAACGTGAACTTCGACCTGGGATACGCCCCTCCGGAGGTCTCCTCCTCGCTCTCCGGCCGGCCGCTCAGGCTCGCCAAGTCCGGCGGGCAGGTGAGCCTCACCTTCGCCACCGTCAGCGGCGCGGAGAGCTACGACATCTACGTGGGGACGCCGAGAACCTACTACGCGCCGGCATCGAAATACTGCTACGTGGGGCCCACGACGCCGGGCTTCGTCAACAACGGGGACGGGACGGCCACCTACACCTTCACCCCCGGGTCCGCGGACGCTTGGTACTTCGTGTCGGCCAGCAATGTGGTGGGGGAGGGGCCGCTGGGCTACTCGCGCAACGGCCTCGGCCAGGAGTCGGAGGTGGACTACCCTTACTCCTCCTGGCGGTGCAACAACAATCCCCGGTGAGTAGGCCGGGTCGCGAAAAGCCGGACGGACTCCAGGCGGCCCTTCAGCCCCGAGCCTTGACGTACTTCCGGGCGACCACGTCCCACCGGACCGTGTTCCACCAGGCCTTGAGGTAGTCGGGCCGGCGGTTCTGGTATTTCAGGTAGTAGGCGTGCTCCCAGACATCCACGCCGAGGAGGGGGATCTTGCCCTCCAGGAGCGGGCTGTCCTGGTTGGGCCGCGCGAGAACCTCCAGATTTCCCCCCGAGACGACAAGCCACCCCCACCCCGAGCCGAACTGCCCCGCCGCGGCGTTGGTGAGCCTCTCCTGGAAGGCCGTGAAGCTGCCGAAGGCCTTGTCGAGGGCCGCCGCCAGCTCTCCCGAAGGGGAGCCGCCGCCGCCGGGCCCCATCACCTCCCAGAAGAGGGAGTGGTTGGCGTGGCCGCCGCCGTGGTTCCTCACCGCGGTTCGGATGGAGTCGGGGACGCCGTCGAGGCCGCGCAGCAGCTCCTCCACCGGCTTCCCGGCGAGGGCGGGAGCCGACTCCAGGGCCTTGTTGAGGTTGGTCACGTAGGCCGCGTGGTGCTTGTCGTGGTGGATCTCCATGGTCCGCGCGTCAATGTGGGGCTCAAGGGCGTCGAAGGCGTAAGCGAGCTTCGGGACTTCGTGCATGGGATGGGACCTCCTCCGTCGCCGGGGGGCCGCGGCAGGGCCCGTCGTCCCGGGATGAGGGGAACGCGCGCGGGGCGGCGCTTATTGCACGGCCCCGCCGCCGTGCTAGGATTCCGGCGAGGGTTGGACCGTGAAGGACGAGACCCGCCACTGCCCAAACTGCTCCGCGCCCGTCGAGATCCCCGTGGGAGAGACCAAGGCCGTCTGCCATTTCTGCGAGTCCCGCCTGCGCTTCCTCCCGGAGGCGGGCGAGATGGAGGTGGTGAGGACCCGCGAGGAGATGAAGTACCGGGAGCGGGTGGCCGTCCGCCAGATCGTCCTCCAGCAGCAGCTCCAGAAGGAGGAGGCCGAAGCTTGGCGGCGCACCGCGGCCCAGGTGGCCATCTCCGCGGCGCCCCTCCTCGGTGCCGCCGTGGCGCGCGGCGTCTTTCACCTCGCCCTTGGGCGGCGCCCGGGGTGTATCGGGTGCGGCTGCCTGCTTCCCCTGCTCACCCTTTTCGCCCTCGCCGCCGCGCTCCTGTTCGCCGCCCTGTCATAGACCGTCTATGCGTGGGTACGTGAGTATGTGGGTGGGCGAATAGGGAAAAGCGCGGGCCGCCCGCCCACCGGGCCCACGCACGCTCTACTCGCCTGTTCGTGCACCCGCGCGCCCGCCCCGGAGCCCATTGCGCGGGAGGGGCGTTGCCCCTATACTCCCCTGCGATGGACGGCGTCCTGGTGCTCGGCGACGGCACCGTTTTCCCCGGCAGAGGATTCGGCCACGCGGGCACGGTCCCGGGGGAGGCGGTGTTCACCACCAGCATGGCGGGCTACCAGGAGATCCTTACGGACCCCTCCTACGCCGGGCAGATCGTCGCCATGACCTGCCCCCACATCGGGAACTACGGGGTGAACCCCGAGGACGTGGAGAGCCGCGGCCCCGTCCTGGCGGGCTTCGTGGTCCACGACCTCTCGGCCGCCCCCTCCAGCTGGCGCGCCCACGGCAACCTCCAGGACTACCTGCGGCTCCACAAGGTGGTGGGCCTCGCGGGGGTGGACACCCGCGCCCTGGCCCGCCACTGCCGCACCCGCGGCACGCCCCGGGCGCTCATCTCGAACGACGGCACGCCCGTGGAGGCGCTCCTTTCGCGGTTGCGGGACTACCCCGGCATTGACGGCGAGGACCTTACGGCCCGCGTCACGGCCCGCGCGCCCTACGTCTTCGCCGGAGGGTTCTCGGGCCCCGAGGGCTTCGTGGAGGCCGTCCGGCCCGCCCGTCTTCCCGGGCGCGCCTTCCGCGTCGCGGCCCTCGACTTCGGCCTCAAGGAGAACATCCTCAAGAACCTCACGGCCAGGCGCTGCGAGGTGACGGTGGTCCCCGCCTACACGCCCCTGGAGGAGGTCCTCGCCCTGGGGCCCGAGGGGGTCTTTCTGAGCAACGGGCCGGGCAACCCCCGGATGGCGAAGGCCGCCTTACCCGCCGTCCGAGGCCTCGCGGAGCGTCTGCCCACCTTCGGCATCTGCTTCGGCCACCAGCTGCTCGCCCTCGCCTTCGGCGGGGCCACCTACAAGCTGCCCTTCGGCCACCGGGGCGCCAACCACCCAGTGAAGAACCTTGCCACGGGCCGGGTGGAGATCACCTCCCACAACCACGGCTTCTCGGTGGACGCGGACCGGCTCCCCCCCGGCTTCGAGGCCACCCACGTGAACCTCAACGACGGCACCCTCGAGGGGATGCGCCACGCGGCGCTGCCGGTTTTCTCGGTCCAGTACCACCCCGAGAGCAGCCCGGGGCCCCACGACTCGCTCTACCTCTTCGACGACTTCGTCGCCATGATGGAGCGGTTCCACGGGTGAAAGATAGAGAGATTTCACCACAGAGGGCGCAGAGAGCACGGAAAACGCTTGGGGAATTTCAATGCCAAAGAACATAGTCCTTTTCTGTGTCCTCTGTGTCCTCTGTGCCCTCTGTGCTTAACCTGCGCCATGACTGGAGAGCGGTCCCGAAGATGAAGCAGAGACTTCACCACAGAGAGCACAGAGGGTGGAGATGGGGATTGCATTGGGTATGAAGAAAGAGGATTTCTCTATGCGCTCTGTGGTTAAAACCTTTCAGGGTATGCGATGACGCGTCCCGCGATGCCCAAATCCGTCCTGGTCATCGGGAGCGGGCCCATCGTCATCGGCCAAGCGTGCGAGTTCGACTACTCGGGCGTCCAGGCCCTCAAGGCGCTGCGCGAGGAGGGGATTCGCACCGTCCTCGTGAACAACAACCCGGCCACCATCATGACCGACCCGGACCTCGCCGACGCCACCTACCTCGAGCCCATCGAGCCGTGGGCGCTGGAGGCGATCCTCGAGAAGGAGCGCCCCGAGGCGCTCCTGCCCACGGTGGGAGGCCAGACGGCCCTCAACGCGGCCATGCTCCTTCACCGCGACGGCGTCCTGGATCGCTGCGGCTGCCGCCTCATCGGGGCCAGCACGGCGGCTATCCGGGCCGCCGAGGACCGGGAAGCCTTCAAGGCCGTCCTGGCCGCCGAGGGGATGGAGACGAGCCGCTCCTTCGTGGCCCACTCCGTCGAGCAGGGGCTGGCCAGGGTGGAGGAGGTGGGCTTCCCCGCCATCCTCCGCCCCTCCTTCACCCTGGGCGGGGCAGGGGGCGGCATCGCGCGCGACGAGGCCGAGTTCCGGCAGATCCTGGCCCACGGCCTGGCGCTCAGCCCCGTCCAGAGCGTCCTCGTCGAGGAGTCGCTGGTGGGCTGGAAGGA
>JAKAIJ010000146.1 GCA_021814355.1 Acidobacteriota bacterium | reverse complement strand
CCTCGAGACCCTCAACCCGTAGGCGAGGGGCGGCTCCAGGAGGAGGGCGACCTCCGGGAAGCTGGGCGGCAAGAGCTCGAGCAGCCGGTGGGCCCTCATCGCAGGGGCTCGTCCACGAAGGTGACCTTGTTGATCTCCCGCAACGTCGTGTGGCCTGCGAGGAAGGTGCGCACCGCGCACTCCCGCAGCGGCACCATCCCCTCGTCGCGGGCGGCCCGCTTGATCTCCGAGGAGGGCCGCCGGTTCACGATCAGTTCGCGGATAGTGTCGGACATGTGGAGCATCTCGGCGATGGCCATGCGCCCCCGGAACCCCGTGCCGTTGCAGTCCATGCAGCCGCGGCCCTCGAAGACGTCCGCGCCCCTCGCCAGCTCCAACGGGATGTTGGCCTCGAGGTAGACCTCGTCGGGGTGGACGACCTTCTCCCGGCACGAGGGGCAGATCCTCCGGACGAGGCGCTGGGCGAGGACGCAGTTGAGGGCGGAGACGAAGTTGTAGGGCTCCACCTTCATGTTGAGGAACCGCCCGAGGACGTCCACCACGTTGTTGGCGTGCACCGTCGTGAAGACCAAGTGGCCCGTGAGGGCGGACTGGATGGCGATGTTGGCCGTCTCTTCGTCGCGGATCTCGCCCACCATGATCTTGTCGGGGTCGTGGCGCAGGATAGAGCGGAGACCCCGGGCGAAGGTGAGCCCCTTCTTCTCGTTCACGGGGATCTGGGTGACGCCCTTCAGTTGGTATTCCACCGGGTCCTCGATGGTGATCATCTTGAAGTCGGAGGACTGGATCTCGCTCAGGACCGCGTACAGCGTCGTGGTCTTCCCGGAGCCCGTGGGCCCCGTCACAAGCAGCATCCCGTAGGGCTCCGCCGCATGGCGGCGCACCTTGCGCCGGAGCTCCGCCTCGAACCCCAGGACGTCCAGGTTGAGCCGCTTGAACTCCTCGCTGGTGGACTCCTTGTCGAGGATGCGGATGACGCAGTCCTCACCGTGGATCGTGGGGATAACGCTTACGCGGAAGTCCACCGTGCGCCCCTTGATCTTGAGCTTGAAGCGGCCGTCCTGGGGCACGCGCTTCTCGGCGATGTCCAGCTCGGCCATCACCTTGATGCGCGAGATGATGGTGGCGTGGAACCGCTTGTCTATGGGCTCCATGGCCGGGTAGAGCACGCCGTCAATGCGGTACTTGATCTGGACTTCGCTGTCGCCGGTCTCGACGTGCACGTCGCTCGCCCGCCGCTGGAGCGCGTTGAAGACCGTGAAGTCCACCAGCTTGATGATGGGACTGGTGTCCTCCGACAGCTTTTCGATGGAGACGACCTCCTCCTCGCCGTCCGCCGCGTCCTCGCGGACGATCTGGATGCGGAAGTCCTCCGAGACCTCCTCGAGGACGCGCTGGGACGATTCCGACTTCTTGAGGATGTCGAGAATCTCGCTGCGCATCCCCACCCGCACGCGGACGGGCCTCCGAATCTGGGCCTCGAGCTCGTCGAGCATGGCCACGTTCGCCGGGTCAGCGGTGACCACCGCGAGGGCCTCTCCCTCCTCGGCGTAGGGCACGAAAGTGTAGCGGAACATGAGGTCCACGGGGATCGAGAGGAAGAGCGCCGGGTCAACCCGGAACTCCTTCAGGCTGGTGTAGGGCAGCTTCAGGGCCTCCGCCATGCGGCGGGCGTTCTTCTCCTCGTTGAGGAGCTCTCCCTCGGTGGGCAGGTTGGCGAGGACGTCGGCGGGCTGCGCGGGCATGGGGATCCTTCTCTAGCCGCTCACGAGATTGTACATGGAGAAGAGCGGCATGTACACGGACAGGACGATGAGCGCGACCACCACCGCCATGAAGACCAGGAGCATGGGCTCCAGCAGCGCGATGAAGCGCTCGACGGCAGTGACGAGCTCGTCGTCGTAGAAGCGGCTCACCTGCTCGAGCATTTCGGCCAGCGCCCCGGTGGACTCCCCCACTTCCACCATTTCCACCGCCAGGGGGGTGCCGACGCCGGTCTTCTCGATGCTCGCCCATAGGCTCTGCCCCTCGAGGACCTGGCGCTTCACCTGGAGGAGGCCTACGCGAAAAAACTCGTTGCTCATGGCCTCGGCCACCACGTCGAGCGCCGTGACGACGGGGATGCCTCCCTGGACGAGGGTTCCCAGCGTCCGCGACCACGCGGCGATGTTGTAACGGACGATGTTGACCCCGGCGAAGGGCAGGCGCAGGCTCCAGCGGTCCACGAGGAGCCTTCCCTCGGGCCGCGCGGTGCCCGCCTTGAAGGCCACGGGGACCCCCACGGCCACCGCGAGCATCACGGGCCACCCGTACTGGAATACCTTGGAAACCCCCAAGACCAGCTGGGTGAGCAGCGGCAGGGTGGAGCCTGAGCCCATGAAAAGCTCCGAGAACTTGGGGACGATGAAGGTCATCAGCAGGGTGATGAGGAGGGCCGAGAGGACCATCAGGATCGCGGGGTAGATCAGCGCCGAGACCACCTTCTTGCGCACGGCCTGGGAGGTCTTCAGGTAGAAGAGGTACCGCTGGATCACCGTCACCAGCTCGCCGCTGCGCTCGCCCGAGGCGATGGTGGCCGGATAGATCCGGGGGAAGACCTCCCCCCGGTTGGCGAAGGCCTCCGAGAGCGAGGCGCCCGCACGGACCTCCTCCTTCACCTGCTCGAGCACCCGCTCGAAGAAGGTGTTGCGCTTGCGGGAGAGGAGCAGCTCGAGGGCCGACAGGACGGGGAGGCCCGCTTTCAGGAGCGCCGCGAACTCCTGGTTGAAGACGACGAAATCGCGCGCGCCGAGCCTCTTGCGGGACGGCGCCAGCCCCGACAGGAGCTCCGTCCATCCGCGCTTGGGGCGGATGGCGAAGACGAAGTAGCCCTTGTCCTCGAGCTGAACCCGCAGAGAGCGGGCGTCGGACGCCACCATCTCCTGCACGAGGACGTCGCCGCCCGAGGTCCCGAGGCGGCACTCGAACTTCGCCATCAGGGCAGCTCCTTCTCCTCGGGCGAGGGCAGGAGGGTGGGCGTCAGCCGCAGGCGGCAGATCGGCTCACCGGGGGGCGAGGCGACCAGGACGGTGGGCTCCCCCTCGGGCAGCACGGCGTTCCCCCGCAGGAGCGTCCGGGCGTCGGGGCCCGTCCCCCGGCCGAGGGAGAGTTCGGAGAGCGCGAGCCTCCGCCGCGTGGGGTCGAACCCCTCCGCGGCCGCCCGCAGCCTATAGCCGGCCAGCAGCTCCCCCTCCGCCCGTTTTCCCTCCCAGAGGTCGAGGACCAGCGCGGCGGAGGCCTTCGGCGCGGCGCTGCCCAGCCAGGAGGTGGCGTCGCCCGTGTCCGCGGTCTCCCGCAGGAGGCCCGTGCGCTTGGGCGGGTCGTAGAGGCCGAGCTCCGCCTGGAGGGCGAAGCGCCGCGCAGGGACGTCCAGGCGGGCCAGGAGCCGCCGGACGGCCTCGATCCGTCCCGGTGTGTCCCGGACGATAAGAACGTTGGAAGCCCGGTCCGCCGTGACTTGGCCCTCCGGGCCCACCTCCTCGAGAACCCTGCCCAGGACCGAGCGCACCTCCCGGTGCTGGAGCTTCACCTGGACCATGACCGCCGTCTGCGCCGCGAGGAGCAGCGGCGCGGCCAGCGACAACGGCGCGAGACGCCTCCAGAGGCCGCTCATGGCACCCGCCCTTCCCGCACCACGAAGACACCGCCCGCGGACTCGGTCACCAGGCCCGACTCCGGCTCGAAGCGGGGCTCGTCGCCGGAGGGGATTCGGGCCGACAGCAGGAGGGCCGGCGCCACGCCGCGCCGACCGGCCTCCCCCACGGAGAGGGTCACGAGAAGCCACGCCAGAAGCAGGACGGACCCCGCGGCTCCCGCCTTCAGAAGCCCGCGCCGCCGGCGCTCCCGGCGCACCCGTTTTCGCAGCCCCTCCATGAAGGGCTCCCACGCCCGCTCATCCCTGGCCCACGACGACCGGTCCGTCATCGCTCGCCTCCCTCGCCCAACCGCCGCCCCAGCCGCCTGCGCGCGGAGGCCACCTGGTTCCGGACTGTGCTCGCCTTCACGCCGAGCCGGCGCGCGATCTCCTCGAACTCCTGCCCCTCAAACACCCGGAGCACCAACGCCGCCCGCTCCCCGGGTGGCAACTCGTCCACCGCGGTTGCCAGACTCGCCTCCGTCTCGGAAGCCGCAAAGAGCGCCTCGGGACCGGGCTCCCGGGAAGCCGCCGCCCGAACCTCTTCGGCCTCGGGGTCCACGGCGCGCCGTCCCTCCTCGCGCCTCACCGCGTCCAGCGCGCGGTTCACGCAGACCCGGCGGAGCCATCCGCCCGGATTCTCGGGCTCCGGGCCGCCCTGTCCCCAGAGCGCCATGTAAGCCTCCTGGAGGATCTCGTCCGCCACCGCGTCCCGCCCCACGAGGCGCCGCACGGCGCCGAAGAGGGGGTCCCGGGTGGCCCGCACGAGCGCTTCGAAGGCCTCGTCGTCGCCCCTCCGGGCCCGGTGCAGAAGGCTCCGCAGGTCCGGGGGATTCACGGGGCCCCTCCATCCTCTTTGACGGCCGAGGCGCCCTTCTGTCTATCGCGCCGGGCCGCCAGGAGGTAGGTGAGCCCTCCCACCGCAAGGCCCGACGCCAGCGCCAGCAGGATCGCCCCCGCGAAAACCGGAAGCGCAGCGGCCTCCACCACCTCGGAGACCTGCCTCCAGCCGGAGAGGTGGCGGAAGTCCACCGTCCGGCCGCCGTCGCCCACCAGGCGGCAGCCCGCCCAGTACTCCGCCGCCAAGATGAAGGGGAGGGTGAAGGGCTGCCAGACGAGGGTGCCCGCGTAGACCGTCGCCCGATTCAGCCGAAAGAGAAAGGCGAGCCCCAGGGCCGCCAGGGACTGGAAGGGGGCGATGGGCAGGAGACCGATGGCGATCCCCATCCCCGCGGCGCAACCCTTCTGGAGCGGGGTGCCCGGCGCCCCGACGAGCCGCCGGAGCACCTCACGGGGCGAAATGGTCGAACCCCCCCGACGGCCAGTCGGACCGGCGCCCCCCCCGCACCAACACGAGCTCCGCCCCAGGGGTGAGGCGCCCGATCCGGGTCAGCGTCCCCGGAGCCCCCACGAGCGCGGCGGCCTTCTCCTCCGAGACGGCGAGGAGGAGCACCTGCTCCTCTCCCCCCAGAAGGGCCTGCGCGGGGTCGAGCCCAGGCGTCTCAAGGGGAAGCGACTCCAGGGCGACTTCGGCGCCGACGGACGAGGCCTCGCACAGCCGCGGCAGGTCGCGCGCCAGTCCGTCCGAGAGGTCGAGGCAGGCGCTGCACAGGCCCCTCTCGGCGAGGAAGAGCCCCAGCGCCGTCTGGGACGGGGGCCGGAAGAAGCGGTCCAGGAGCGCCCTTGCGGTCCCGGGGGCCGGCGCCTCCGGCGGAAAGGAGTCCAGCCGCTCCCCCGCCTTGAACCGGCGCAGGGCCTCGCGAGGGCCACCGAGGGCCCCCGAGACGTAGAGCAGGTCCCCGGGCCTTCCCCCGCTCCGCAGGAGGGGCGGGCGGTCCTGGACCCCCACCGCGGTGATGGCGATGCAGAGCCCAGACCGGCTGGCGCTCAGGTCGCCGCCGGCGAGCAGGACCCCCTCCCGGGCGGAGAGCGCGTGCAGTCCCCGCAGGAGACGCTCCACCTCGCCGTCCTCCAGGTCGCAGGGGAGCGCGAGGTCCAGAAGGAAGCGGTTCGGGCGGGCGCCCGAGGCGGCGAGGTCCGACAGATTCGCCGCGAGGGCCTTGTGGCCCACCGCCTCCCAGGGGCCCCAGCCGCGCTCGAAGTCGCACCCCTCGGAGAGAAAGTCCGTGGTGAGGGCGTAGGGAGCGGGAGGAAGCAGGACGGCGTCGTCGCCGTGGCCCGGGGCGAGGCCCGCGACGCCCCAGAGGTCTCGGATGAAGCGCAGCCAGGCGGCCTCGTCGCGCCGGGCCGGGCTCACGGCCCGTGGCCCCCGTTCAGGCCGTACTTGTCCATCCGGGCGTTGAGGGTGTTGCGGTGCATGCCGAGGCGCCGGGCGGCGCGGCTGCGGTTCCCCTGGCAGGAGAGGAGCGTGCGCTCGATGTAGAGCTTCTCTACCTCCTCTTGGGCCTCGCGCAGAACGATGCCCATGGAGACCAGCTTCTCCACCACTCTCCGGAGGTGCTCGTTCAGGTCACGGTTCTCGAGGAAGGGATCCCCGAACGGAAGCCTCTCCACGCGCCCGGTCCTCCCCGTATCGGCGGCACGCGCCTCAGCGCCCGCCGCCCTTCAGCTTGTCCAGGTCCTTCGCGTGCTTCTTGGCGATCAGGAGCATCCTGTCCTTCATGCTGAGCTTCATCTTCTTTACTTCGGCGACGTGCAGTTCCTCCTCGGGGCTCAGGAATCCCTTCGTGGAGAGGGCGTTCAGCTCCCGGTCGAACTCCTGGTGCTTCTCGTAGAGGCGCCGGAACTCCTCGTCCACCTTGGCCAGATACTCCCGGACCTGCTGGGACAACTGCATCGGTCTCCTCCCGTAGGCGTCACCGGGGACGCCGTAGGATGCGGCTCCATCGGGTCTTGTCGAAGAAGTGCAGGACCTTGTTCCCCAGGCGCCGCGCCACGTCGTGCGGCGCCGTCTTCATGTAGTCGTAGTCCCCCTCCTCGAAGGACCACCAGATGATCCAGGCCCTTCCGAGGACCATCTTCTCGTCG
>JAKAIJ010000145.1:333-6669 GCA_021814355.1 Acidobacteriota bacterium | reverse complement strand
TCGCCGCAGGGCTGCGGCGGCTCGTCTGACTCCAGCGCGTCTGCAACCGCAATCTCCTTCCCGAGGCGACCGGCTGTTCGTCCCGCCTTTGCGCCGACTCCCCGTTTCTTCGGGCCGGCTCCTACCGCCCTCTGCCGACGACGAAGAGGCTGGCGGCGATGCGGTGGCGCAGGGCGTCGGCGGTGCTGCCGAAGAGCAGGTCCTTGAGAAAACCGTGGCCGTGGGCCCCCACGACGACGACTTCCGGGGCGAACTCGCCCACGAGCCGCGTCAGCTCGGGAACCGGCTTGCCCACGCCGAGGCGGGTCTCCACGGCGAACCCCAGGGCGCGCAGCTCCTCGGCGTAGCGCTCGAGCCTCGCCGCGTCCTGTTGGGTCTCGGCGTCCGCCGAATCGGCCCCGAGGAACCGCGCCGCGGCGCTCTCGACCACGTGCATGAGGCAGAGGGCGGGGCGCTGGGCGCCCAGCAGGCGCAGGGTCTCCCGGATGACCTCTGGGTCGCGGCCCGAGAAGTCCAGCGCGATGGCCACCTTGGCGTAGGGCTCCACGGCGAAGCTCCCCTTCGGCTCGAATTCTAACTCGGAGGGGGGGGCGTGCACCCCCACGCCCCGCACCGCGCCCGCCAGGTGCGGCAGGTAGGGCTTGAGCGTCAGGTATCCCAGCAGCCCCGCCAGCGCCGCCGAGGGAAGTCCCGCCCCCAGCGCGGTCCAGAGCCCGCCGGGCCCCGCCGCCCATCGGGCTACGGTGTCCCAGACCAGCCAGCCGTTGAGCCCCACCACGACGGCCGCGGTGAGCCAGGCCAGTGCCTGGACGGTCCTGCCCACGGCGAACTCCCCCATGGCGTCGCGGTCGGAGACGAAGTGGACCAGGGGGACGATGGCGAAGGGGAGCTGGAGCGAAAGGATCACCTGGGAGAGCACCAGGAGCTCCCCCGTGGCGCCCTCTCCGTACAGGGCGAGGACGAGCACTGCGGGTCCGATGGCCGCCAGGCGCGTGAGGAGCCTGCGCACCCACGGCGGAAGGCGCAGGTTGAGGAACCCCTCCATCACGATCTGGCCCGCGAGCGTTCCCGTCAGGGTGGAGCTCTGGCCCGAGGCGAGCAGCGCGAGCGCAAAGACGACGGGGGCCAGGGCGCTTCCGAGGACGGGCTCCAGGAGCGCGTGGGCCTCCTGGATGTCCGCCACGCCGTGGTGGCCCGTCCGGAAGAAGACCGCCGCGGCCATGACCAGGATGGCGGAGTTCACGAAGAAGGCCATGTTGAGCGCCGCCGCCGAATCGAGGGTGTTGAGCCGGATGGCCCGGCGCTTCGCCTGGGCCCCCTCGGCCAGCCGGCGCGTCTGGACCAGCGCCGAGTGGAGGTAGAGGTTGTGGGGCATCACCGTGGCGCCCAGCATCCCGATGGCCACGAAGAGGGCGCCGGGACCCGGGAGGGAGGGGGCGAACCCCGATGCCACGCCGGCCCAGTCGGGACGGGCCAGGACGACCTCCAGGAAGAAGGCGCCCCCCACGAGGGTCACCATCGAGAGGACCACGGCCTCGAGCTTGCGGATGCCGAACTGGCTCAAGAAGAGCAGGGCGAAGGTGTCCGCGGCGGTGAGCAGGACGCCCCACATCAGGGGGAGCCCGAAGAGGAGCTTCAGGGCGATGGCCGAGCCCAGGACCTCGGCGAGGTCGCAGGCGGTGATGGCCAGCTCGCAGAGCAGGTAGAGGACCGCCGTGACGCCCTTCCCGTACTCGATCCGGCAGGCCTGGGCCAGGTCGAGGCCGCGGGCGATGCCGAGGCGCGCCGAGAGGCTCTGGAGGAGCACCGCCATGAGGTTGGAAAGGAGCAGGACCCAGAGGAGCCCGTAGCTGAACCCGGAGCCGGCCGCCAGGTCGGTGGCCCAGTTTCCCGGGTCCATGTAGCCCACGCTTACGAGGTAGGCCGGCCCCGCGACGGCGAAGACCCGCTTGAGCGGGTTTCCCCCCTCGGGAACCGGCACCGAGCCGTGGACCTCGGGGAGCGACTTCCGTTCCGTCCGCCGGGATTCCCGCATTCCTCGCTTCAACCCCTCGGTCTCCAGGGCTATTTCCGCCGGATATCCTTACAATCTACCACGGCGGCTCCGGGGGGCGGTCGCGAGGGCGTGGCGGAGGCCCGCTGCCGCCGCCGCTCCGTCTTTCCCCCTCTTTTTTGGGTACAATGGGTCCAAGTTCCTTTCGGAGGGAAGATGGCCGACACGCTTCTAGGCAGCCGGATCGGGCACTTCCGCGTGGTAGAGAGGATCGCCGCGGGCGGCATGGGCGAGGTCTACGCGGGCTTCGACGAGACGCTCCAGCGCAAGGTGGCCATCAAGGGGATCCGCACCGAGTACCACCTCGACGAACAGGCGAGGGGCCGGTTCCTGAGGGAGGCGCGGGTCCTCTCCCAACTGGGCCACCCCAACATCTGCCAGATCTACGACTACATCGCCGGGGAGCGGTCGGACTTCATCGTCATGGAGCTCGTGGACGGCGCGAGCCTGAAGAAGGCCATCCGGAGGGGGATGAGCGACCGCCTCAGGATGCGCGTCGCCGAGCAGGTGGCCGGGGTCCTCGTGGTGGCCCACGAAAAGGGGGTGATCCACAGGGACCTCAAGCCCGACAACGTCATGCTGACGACGGGAGACGAGGTGAAGGTCCTGGACTTCGGTCTCTCGCGGCGGCTGGGCGACGACGAGACGTGGGGCCTTTCCGGCGACGCGCCCGCGGAGCCCCCGCCGCCGGGCGCCCCCGCGGCGCGGGAGGAGGGCACCTTCGCCCTGCCGGGCGGCCCGGCCCCGGAGCCCGCTTCGTCGTCCCGCCCCTCGCCGCGGGAAGACCGCACCTCCGCGCTCCCGGGCCCGACGGCGCCTGGACCTCCTCCCGGGACCGCCGCGCCGGCGGGGGAAGAGGGTACCCGCGTGGCGCCGAAGGCGCCGGGCTCCTCCTCGGGTTCCGCTGCGCCGGGCCACCTGACCACCGCCGGGACCATCATGGGGACCCTCGGCTACATGAGCCCCGAGCAGGCCCGCGGCGAGGTGGCCCTAGCCGCGAGCGACATGTACTCCTTCGGCCTGCTCCTCCAGGAGCTCTTCACGGGGGAGCCCCCCTTCGAGTCCGCGCTGGAGCCGGCCGCGCGCCTCGAGAAGGCCCGGAGGGGCGAAACCCTCCCGGCGGCCGGCCTGGACCCGGACCTGGAGGCGCTCATCGGGCGGCTCAAGTCCCTGGCCCCGGGCGCCAGGCCCTCCGCCGCCGACACGGTGGCGAAGCTCGCCTGGATCCGCCAGAAGCCGCTGCGGCGCCGAAAGAAGCTCCTGATGTCCACCGCGGCAGGGGCCCTGGTCCTCTTCAGCGCGGCCATGGCCGTCCAGTCGGTGCGGGCCACCCGGGCCGAGAAGCGCGCGCGGGAGGAGGCCGAAACCGCCAAGCAGGTCTCGGGGTTCCTCACAAGCATCTTCAAGGTGTCGGACCCCAGCGAAGGAAGGGGAAAGAGCGTCACCGCGCGGGAGATCCTCGACAAGGGCGCCCAGAAGATCGCCACGGAGCTTAAGGGCCAGCCCCTCGTGCAGGCCAGGCTCATGGGGACCATGGGGGTCGTCTACACGGGCCTCGGGCTCTACCGGGACGCCGAGCCCCTCCTCGTCTCCGCCCTCTCCATCCGCGAGAAGGGCCTGCCTCCCGACAGCCCGGACCTGGCGGACAGCCTGAGCGGCCTCGCGATCCTCTACCTGAATCAGGGCAGGTACGCGGAGGCGGAGCCGCTGGTCCGGCGGGCCCTCGCCATCCGGGAGAAGGCCTTCGGCGCCGACGGCCCAGAGGCCGCCATGAGCCTGAACCTGCTGGCGGTCCTGGACGTGAACCAGGGCCGCTTCGCCGAGGCCGAGCCGCTCTACAAGCGGGCCCTGGCCATCCGGGAGAAAACCCTGGGCCCGGGCCACGCCGACGTGGCCGCGAACCTCAACAATCTGGGCCTGCTCTACTTCTGGCAGGGCAAGTACGACGAGGCGGTGCCGCTCTTCCAGAGGGCCCTGGCGGTGTGGGAAAAGTCCCTCGGCCCCGACCACCCCTTCGTGGCGCAGTGCCTCAACAGCCTCGGGGCCTGCTACTGGCAGCAGTGCAAGTACGCGGAGGCCGAGCCGCTCGTGGTGCGAGCCCTGGCGATCCAGGAGAAGTCCCTCGGTCCCGACCACCCCGGCCTCGCCCCCAGCCTGAACAACCTGGCGGCCAGCTACCTGAACCAAGGCAAGTACGACGAAGCCGAGCCGCTCTACAAGCGGGCCCTGGCCATCCGCGAGAAATCCCTCGGACCCGAGCACCCCGATGTGGCCAAGAGCATGAACTACTTGGCGATCCTCTACGTGAGCCAGGGCCGCTACGCGGAGGCGGAGCCGCTGGACCGGCGGGCGCTGGCGATCCACGAGAAGGCCATGGGGCCGAACCACGGCGACGTGGCGAGCAGCCTGGACTACCTCGCCCTCCTCTACCTGGCCCAGGGGCGGTACGCCGAGGCAGAGCCGTTGTGCCGGCGGGCGCTGGCCATCGGGGAGAAGGCCCTCGGCCCCGACCACCCCGACGTGGCCAGGAGCCTCGGCACCCTGGCCGCGCTCTACCACTGCCAGGGAAGGTACGCCCAGGCGCGGCCCCTCCTCGAGCGGTGTCTGACCATCCGGGAGAAGGCCCTCGGGCCCCGGAGCCTGGACGCCGCCAACGCGTTGAGGGCGCTGGCCTCGTGCGAACTCCAGGAGGGGAAGTTCGATGCCGCGCTGAACCACGCGTCGCGCTGCCTCTCCATCGGCCGGGAGGTGGCCGCCCGGATGCCGCAAGGCAAGGAGACCCGCTCCCTCATCGGGGCCGCGCTTCTTCTGAAGGGCCAGACCGAGGAGATGTTGGGGAAGCGAACCGAGGGCCAGGCCTCGTGGCGGGAGGCCCTCGCGGTCCTGGAGGCCATCCCGGCCGCCTCGAGGAGCACGGAAGACCGGGACGCCTACGCCCGGGCGCTCCTTTCCCTCGGCCGGGTCGAGGAGGCGAGGGCCGTGGTCCAAAAACTCTTGGAAGGCGGCTACAGGAACCCCGGCCTCGTGGCCTACTGCCGGGAGAAGGGGCTGCGGCTCTGACCGCCGCGGGTCCTTGGGGCGCCTCCCGGGCTGTGCCATACTAAGCACGACTGCGAGGGGGAGTCCCGTCCGCGCCGCATCCTCCCCATACAGAGCACCTTTAAGTTTGGCGCTCTGTATGCGGGTGGGGGTCCGGGGGAGGCCAAGCGCGGTGGCCTCCCCCCGGTAGGCAAAACCGGAGGAACCATGCCGCTCTCGAGACGCGCTGTCACCGTCCAGGCCTCGCCCATCCGCCGGCTCTCCCCCTTCATGCTCGACGCGAAGAAGCGGGGGGTCCGTGTCCTCCACCTCAACATCGGACAGCCGGACATCGAGACGCCCAAGCCCTACATGGAGGCGGTGAAGGGCTTCGCGGAGCCGGTCCTGGCCTACGGCCCCTCGGACGGCCTCGCGGACCTGCGCCAGGCCATCGCCGGCTACTTCAGCCGCCAGGGCATCGGGCTCGGCCCCCAGCACGTCCAGATCACCCTGGGCGGCAGCGAGGCCATCCTCTGCGCCTTCTGCATCGCGGGGGACCCGGGTTCCGAGGTGGTCATCCCCGAGCCCTTCTACACCAACTACAACGGCTTCGCCTCCATGGCGGGCTTCACCGTCGTCCCCGTCACCACCCGCGCCGAAGACGGCTTCGCCCTGCCGCCCCTCGCGGCCTTCGAGAAGGCCATCACGAAGAGGACCCGGGCCATCCTCGTCTGCTCGCCCAACAACCCCACGGGCGTCATCTTCACGCCCCGGGAGCTGGACGACCTCGCCCGGCTTGCGGTGGAGCACGACCTCTTCCTCATCGGCGACGAGGTCTACCGCGAGTTCGCCTACGACGGGCTCAAGCCCAAGAGCCTGCTCGAGCTGAAGGGCGTCGAGGACCGGGTCATCGTGGTGGACTCCATCTCCAAGCGGTTCTCGGCGTGCGGCGCGCGGGTGGGGGCGCTGGTGAGCCGGAACCCCGAGGTGATGGCGAGCGCCCTGAAGTTCGCCCAGGCCCGCCTCTGCCCGCCCACCCTCGAGCAGCTCGGGGCCGTCGCCGCCTACCACATGGACCCCTCCTATTTCGACCCCGTGCGGCGGGAGTACCAGCGCCGCCGCGACACGCTCTACGAGGGGCTCCGCCACCATCCCGGCGTGGTTCTCAAGAAGCCCGCGGGCGCCTTCTACATGATCGTGAAGCTCCCCCTGGACGACTCGGACGCCTTCGCCCGGTGGATGCTCACCGACTTCCAGCTGGAAGG
>JAKAIJ010000145.1:0-323 GCA_021814355.1 Acidobacteriota bacterium | reverse complement strand
TCCGATCTAAGGGGACACGGTGATGGTGGCCCCCGGCGACGGCTTCTACGCGACGCCGGGACTGGGGAGGGACGAAGTCCGCCTGGCGTACGTCCTCGAGGCGCCCAAGCTGGAGCGCGCGGCGGAGGTGCTCTTGAGGGGGCTGGACGCCTTCAACGCCCGGCGCTGACCTCGGCCGGGGGGCGGCGTTCCCGTCGGGCCTCGTCGCGAAATCTCGCGCAGACCCTTGAAAATTAACCCTTTTTGATGCTATATTTCTACAGGCGCGCGGAAGGGAGCCCGATGGTCCTCCACCACCAAGACCTGGTCCGCTTGATGGGCCT
>JAKAIJ010000144.1 GCA_021814355.1 Acidobacteriota bacterium | reverse complement strand
GCCGGCGACGCCTCCGGCGACGCGGTCCAGGCGCAGGTCTCGGCGGGGGGCGGAGCCTGGACCGACGCCGGCGCGGCGGTGCCGCGCTACGACGGCTCCACGGGCTGGAAGTCGCACGCCGTGGACCTGAGCGCCTTCGCCGGACAGAGCGTCCAGGTGGGGCTGCTCGGCGTGAGCGCCTACGGCAACGACTGCTACGTGGACGACGTCTCCCTCGCCTACACCCAGGCTCCCGCCTGCGTGCAGCAGGCGTGCATCCCGGCGCTCCTTCCGCCTGGGGAGACAGCCCCCGGGGCGACCCCCGCCGCCGCCCAGAGCTGGAGCGGCACGGGGGTCCACGTCTGGCCGGCCAACCCGCAGGCCGCCAGCTACCGCCTCTACCGCGGGCTCCGCGCCGACCTGCCGGCGTTGCTCACCTCGGGGCCGGACTCGTGCCTGAGCTACAGCGGGACGGCCACAAGCGCCGCCGCGGCGGCGGACCCCGCGGGGGTCCCGGGAGGCTTCTACTGGTACCTGGTGACGGGGGTGAACGGCGGAGGCGAGGGGGACGCCGGGAGCGCCACCGCGGGGGCGCGGTTCGTCAACAGCTCGGGCGCGTGCCCCTGATACCCATTGGACATCCGTGATGGAGGAGTCGCCTTCGCGAGCAAAGCGAGGGAAGGCGGCGTCCCGCGCCAGGGAGCGCGTTTCCTGCCGCCGGGTCGAAGGAAAGCTACTCGAAGAACGCTCCGAAGTCCACCGCCGGGGGCGATTCCACCGAGAAGGCGGGCAGGTCCACCAGCGGGACGGCGGGGAAGTGCGCCCGCAGGTAACGGCGGGTCTCTCCGGCGATCTCGGGCCGCTCGGCGGGATGGAGGTTGTAGACCAGCCCCCGCACGGCGACGGCGCGCTCCGCGAGCCGCGCGAGGGTCAGGAGGATGTGGTTGAGGCTCCCGAGGCGCGCGGGGGCGACCACCGCGACGGGCCACCCCTGGCCCGCGACGAAGTCGAGCGTCGTCACCTCGTCCGTGAGGGGCACGCAGAGACCGCCCGCCCCCTCCACCAGCAGGCGGTCGCAACGGGCTTCGAGCCGGCGCGCGGCCGCGGCCAGCCGCGCAGGGGCGATCTCGATCCCTTCGAGCCGCGCCGCCAGGTGCGGGGAGGCGGGGAACTTTAGGACGTAGGGGCAGGCGAGGCCGGAGGCATCCTCCGGTGCGGGGCCCGTCCCCATGAGCCTCCGGTGGAGCTCCAGGTCCTCCGGGACCCCGTCGCACCCGGTCTGGACCAGCTTCATCGTGAGGACCCGCTCCCCGCGCGAGAGCAGGAACCGCGCCAGGAGCCCCGTGGCGAGGGTCTTGCCGACGCCCGTGTCGGTGCCCGTCACGAAGAGGACGCTCACGACGCGCCCCTCGGGGGCGTGGACTTCCCGCCGGCCAGCAGCTCCGGGATCTCCTCCAGCTCCTCCCAGGCCAGGGCCGAGGTGAGCGAGAAGCGCAGGCGCGCGGTGCCGGCGGGGACCGTGGGCGGGCGGATGGGAAAGAGCAAGAACCCTTGCCCGCGCAGGAGCTCCGCGGCGCTTACCGCCGCGGTGTTCTCGCCCAGCACGACCGGCACGATCTGGCTCCGGCCGCCCGTGCGCAGGCCCCGCGCCGCGAGGGCTTCCCGGAAACGCGCGGCGAGCGCCAGAAGGCGGTCCCGGCGGGGCTGGAGGGCGGGGAGGCAGCCCACGACGAAGCGGGTCCAGGCCACCACCGCCGGCGGCGGGGCGGTGGTGTAGAGGAGGGTCCGGGCCCGGTTGACCAGGTACTCCTTCACGGGGGAGGCGCAGGCCGCGAAGGCGCCCGCGGAGCCCAGCGCCTTGCCAAAGGTCCCCACCAGGACCTCCACGCGGCCGTCCACGCCGGTTCCCCGGCAAAGCCCCGCGCCGCCCGGCCCGAAGAGGCCCACCGCGTGGGCCTCGTCCACGAGGAGCGCGGCGCCGAACCGCTCCTTCAGCGCCGCCAGGGCGGGCAGGTCGGGGGAGTCGCCGTCCATGCTGAAGAGCGACTCGGTCACCACGAGGGCGCGCCCCGAGGCGGGTCGGCGGGCCCGGAGCAGCTCCTCCAGGTGGCCGAGGTCGAGGTGGCGGTAGACGTGGACCTCGGCCCCCGAGAGCCGGCAGCCGTCCACGAGGCTCGCGTGATTCAGGGCGTCCGAGAAGATCGCGTCGCCGGGACCCGCGAGGGCGGGCAGGATCCCCGCGTTGGCGTGGTAGCCGCTGGAGAAGACGAGCGCCGCCTCGCGCCCCGCGAGCGCCGCCAACTCGGCCTCGAGGGCCTCGATGGCCGGGGTATGGCCCGCCAGGAGCCGGGAGGAGCCCCCGCCCAGGCCGAGGGAGGAGAGCGGGTCGCGCTCCGCCCGGGTGCGCTCCAGGAACCGCTCGAGGAGCGCTCCGTCGGCGGCAACGCCGAGGTAGTCGTTGGAGGAGAGGTTGACGTAGCGGCGGCCCTCTCCGACGGCGGTCCCGGCGTCGGGCCGCTCGAAGGGGACGAGGCGGCGGTGGAGCCCTTCCCGGCGCAGCCGGTCCAGCTCGGACCCGACCCAGGCGAGGGGGTCCCTACCGGGGAGCGCCATCGAGCACCGCCCGCATGGACTCCCGGCTCCGGTCGAGGATCGCATCCACCTCCTCGCGGGTGACCACGAGCGGGAGGAACCAGTAGAGGGTGTCGCCCAGGGGCCTCAGCACTACGCCGCGGGCGAGCCCCTCGTGATAGACGCGCCAGCCCGCCCGGAAGGCCGGGTCGAGGGGAGCGCCGCCCGGGCCCGCCAGGTCCACGGCGCCCACGAACCCCAGGTGGCGGATATCCGAAACCCAGCGCTCCTCCGCGAACTCTTTCAACCGCCGGTGGAAGTGGTCGAGGACCAGGGCGGCGCTCCGGGGCAGGCCGAGCTCGCGCACCACCCGCAAGTGCTCCGCCCCCACGGCACAGGCCACGGGGTTGGCGGTGTAGCTGTGGCCGTGAAAGAAGGTCCGGCCGGAGGCGGCGTCCCCGTAGAAGGACTGGAAGACCTCCTCGGTGGCCACCGTGAGGGCCAAGGGCATGAACCCGCCCGTGAGCCCCTTGGAGAGGCAGAGCAGATCGGGAACCACGCCCGCCTGCTCGAAGGCGAAAAGCGTGCCCGTCCGGCCGAACCCCGTGGCCACCTCGTCGAGGATCAGGAGGAGGTCCAGCTCCGAGGCGAGGGCGCGGGCCCGCTGGAGGAAGAGCGGCGGATGGACGAGCATCCCCCCGGCCCCCTGCAGAAGCGGCTCGAGGATGAGGGCGGCGGCGGCCGGCGCCTTCTCCCGCAGCAGCGCCTCGAAGGCGTCGAAGCACTCCAGGGCGCACCCCGTGTCGCGGGCGTCTCCCGTGTGGCGCGAGCGCCGGTGGGGGCAGCGGGCGCAGTCCGGGCCGGGGGCCCGGAAGGACTCCACCGTGAGCGGCCGGTAGATCCGGTGGAAGAGGTCCACGCCGCCCACGCCGACGGCGCCCAGGGTGTCGCCGTGGTAGGCGTGGTCCACCATGATGAAGCGGGTCTTTTCGGCGCGGCCGCGGTTGCGCCAGTACTGGAAGGCCATCTTGAGCGCGGCCTCCACGGCGGTGGAGCCGTCGTCGGAGAAGAAGTACCGGCTCAGGGCGGGGGGGAGCACCTCCACGAGCCCCGCCACCAGGTCCGCCGCGGGGGGGTGGGTGAAGCCCGAAAAGTTCACGTGCTCGAGCGCCGCCGCCTGCCTCGCCGCCGCGGCCACGAGCCGCGGATGGGCGTGGCCCAGGGTGTTGGTCCACCAGGAGGAGATGGCGTCGTAGTACGCCCTCCCGTCCGCGTCAAAGAGGCGCACGCCCCGGCCGCCCACCATGACCACGGGGTCCCGCTCGGCGTAGTCGCTCGCCTGGGTGAAGGGATGCCAGAGGTGGTCCCGGTCCAGCCGGAGAATCTCCTCCTTAGCGGGCATCGAACTCCCCAAGCTCGTGCAGGAGGGACCGATCTTCGGCCACGGGACGCCCCCGCGTGGTCAGGTAGCCTCCGGTGAGGAAGCCGTTGGGACCCGAGAGCAGGAGCAGTCCCTGGAAGTCCCGGCAGCGGGTCTCCCGCCCCGCGGCGAACTTGATCACCTTGCGCGGGAGCACGAGCCGGAAAAGGGCGAGAGCCTTGGCCACCTCCGGCATGGTGACGGCGTCCTGGTCCTGGAGGGGCGTCCCGGGGATCGGAATCAGGACGTTCAGCGGGACCACGTCCACGTCGAGCGCCTTGAGGGCGAGAGCCAGCTCGAGACGGTCCTCTGCGCTCTCGCCGAGTCCGAAGATTCCGCCCGAGCAGACGCGGACGGAGCAGGCCTTGAGATGGCGGATGGTCTCCATGCGCTCCGCCGCGCCGTGGGTCGTCGCCACCAGGTCGCCGTAGCGCGCGGGGTTCACCTGGAGGTTGTGGTTGTAGAAGGTGACGCCGTGGTCGGCCAGGGCGCGGGCGGTGGCGCCGCTCAGGTTCCCCAGGGAGGCGCCCAGGTTGAGATCCGGGTACCGGGCGCGCACCGCGTCCGCCGCCGCCAGAATCCTCCGGAATTCGAAGTTCTCCTCGGGGTAGCCCCGGCCGCTGGTGACGATGCAGAAGCAGAGGGCGCCGTTCTCCCGGGCGGCCCCGGCGGCGGCGAGGATCGTCTCCTCGGAGACGAGGGGGAAGACCTCCGAGGGGGCGTCGTTGGCGAGCGACTGGGCGCAATAGCGGCAGTCCTCCGGGCAGGCGCCGGACTTGGCGTTCACGATGGAGCAGAGGTGGGGCTCGGCGGCGAATCGGAGGCGGACCTTGTTCGCCAGGGAGATCAGGTCGAGGAGGTCGGGCCCCTTGAGGCGAAGGAGCGCGGCGGCCGTCTCCCGGTCCAGCTCCGCTCCCTCCAGGACCTTGTACGCGCTGAGGATGGACTCGTGGAGCATGGGGAGAGTCTCCCTTCCCGGCGGGGCGAAAGTCTAGCAACAAAGAGGCGGCGTGTAAACGCGGCCGGTGGTGGCGGGCCTCTGTGACGGGCGTCACGTCACGGCGCGGCCTGCTAAACCCCGGAAAGCCCCCGCCGGTCTACGTGGCCTGTAAGGAAGGAGGTACGACCATGAGAAAACTTCTGATCCTGGCCCTGGCGGGGCTGGTGGCGTTGACGACCCTCGGGACCCAGGCGGGGAGCCGTCCCCGCGGCGACATCCGCCACGACCGGCGGGACATTCGGCGCGACCTGCGCGACCTGCGCGGCGACCGGCGGGACATCCGGAGCGACCGGCGAGACCTGCGGCGCGACCGCCGGGACCTGAGGCACGACCGGTGGGAGCGTCGGCGCGGCGTGGGCGGGCCTGTCCCCCCCTTCGACCCCCGTCAGCTCCCCGGCCGCTCCGGCAACGGCTCCTAGAGCCTATCCGGATAGGTTCTAAGCACCCCCTCGCCTCCGTTTCCCCTTTCCCCGGGCCCGCCGCTCCCTCCGGCGGGCCTCTCTTCTTGTCTTGACGGAAGGATGTGGCATACTCGGCCGTCAGGAGGGTTCCATGGCCATGGAGGTCGTTGATACGCCTCTGGTTCCGGGCGCCCGGGCGTCCCTGCTCTGGCTCGCGAGCCTGGCCACCGTGGCGGCTTGGTCCCTCTTTCGCCCCCACGACTACCTGACCTGGGGGCTCGAGTCCTTTCCGGTCTTTTTCGGCGTGGCGCTGCTCGCCGCCACGCGGCAGCGTTTCCCGCTGACCCCCCTGGCCTACGTCCTGATTTGGCTCCACGCGGTGGTCCTTCTAGTGGGCGGCCACTACACCTACGCCGAGATGCCCCTCTTCAACTGGATGCGCGACGCCTTCGGCCTGGCGCGCAACGACTACGACCGCCTCGGCCACTTCATGCAAGGAGCCGTCCCCGCCCTCGTCGCCCGGGAGGTCCTCCTGCGAACCTCGCCCCTGCGCCGCGGCGGATGGCTCTTCTTCCTCGTCACCTGCGTCTGCCTCTCCATCAGCGTCTGCTACGAGTTCGTGGAGTGGTGGTCCGCCGTCTTGCTGCAGAGCTCCGCCGACTCCTTCCTCGGGACGCAGGGCGACGCCTGGGACACCCAGTGGGACATGTTCATGTGCCTGATGGGCGCGCTCTCCGCCCAGCTCCTGCTCTCCCGCTGGCACGACCGCCAGATGGCGAGAGGGCCCACGGGGAGCTGATCCGGCCGCCGGCTCTCCCCAGAAGCCGGCGCGTGCCATAATCAAAGAAATCGGTGGGGCGAGTCCGCGCCATAGAGCACAACGCCGTCCCGCTACCCGTCCTGCTCGAGGAGTTCTACGCGGCGGCCGCCCGGTGACCCTCCCCCGTGAAAAAAGGTAGAGAGGCCGGCCCTGCGGCCGGCCTCTTCAGCCTTGCGATCGAGGGGCTTCTACTTGCGAGGGGCGGAGACGGGGATTCCGGTGGGTCCCGCCGGGGTTGTGGGCGGAACCACCCGCTCGATCTGGACGTCCTGGAGGGGGCTCTGGAGAAGCTGGACGTAGCCCGCGGGGAGGGTGTAGGAGGTGGAGGCCTGCGGTCCGCCCGCGGTCTGCGTGGAGCCGACGGCGGGTTCAGGAGGAACCACCCGCTCGATCTGGACGTCCTGGAGGGGGCTCTGGAGAAGCTGGACGTAGCCCGCGGGGAGGGTGTAGGAGGTGGAGGCCTGCGGTCCGCCCGCGGTCTGCGTCGCGACAGCGCC
>JAKAIJ010000143.1 GCA_021814355.1 Acidobacteriota bacterium | reverse complement strand
GCCCTGCTTCAGGGCGAAAACGGGCTGGGAGAGCTCGGGGCTCAAGTCGCCCTGGGAGAAGAAGCCGGCCTTGCCGCGGTTGCCGCGGGAATAGGCCTGGGAGTATACGGCCGCCAGGTCCCCGAAATCCTTCCCCGCGGCGAGGTCGCGCTGGAGCTGCTCGTAGAGGGCGCGCGCCTCCTCGGGGCCGTGGTCCTTCTTCAGGATCAGGATCTCCTGGAGCTCCACCTGGACCTTCCCGGCGAGGCTGTCCTTGTGGGATTCGTAGAAGGTCTTGATCTCGTCGGTGGAGACCGAGACCTTGCTGCGGACCTCCCGGCTCTTCATGAACTCGGGGATGAAGATCATGGTGACCTGCTTGCGGAACTGGTCCATCGTCAGGCCCTCCTTCTCGAGGGCCTTGCGCAGGTCGTCCTTGGTGGCGATCTTGTTCTCCTTCATGAAGTTCTCGACCTGGTAGTCCACGATGGTGTCAATGTTGTAGATCTGCTTGGCCTTCTCGATGAGCAGCAGCTCGGCGGTCATCTGGTCGAGCAGGCGGGCGGGGACCTCCTTGAGCCGGGCGTCGAGGTCCGGCCCCTTGTAGTCCCGCTTGAGCCCCTCGAGGGTCTGGTTCAGGCGGAGCTCGTAGTCGCTCTTGGTCACGATGGCGTCGTTGACCTTGATGACCACCTCCTCGAGGACCTGGGCGTGGAGGGAAGCGGCGGCGAGGACCGCGAGGAACGGAAGGGCGAGGCGTCTCATGGCTTCTCCTTCTGGTAGCGGAACGGGAGCTTCGCGGCGTAGAGCGTAACGGGGAACCGCTCCCGGAGGGCTGCGGTGTACTGCGCCTGGAGCCGCTCCTGGGCGGCGTCCGCCAGGCGCAGGCGGATGAGGGGGGCCACCTCCTCGAGCGGGAGGACGTAGCGCTCCAGGCGCTTCTCCACGAGGAGGATCTGGTAGGTGCCCGCAGAGACCTCGATGGGCTCGGAGGGCGTGCCGGGGCGGAGTCCGGCGACCACGGGCCTCAGGAACTCGGGGAGCTCGCCGGTCTCGAAGTACTGCGGGAGGCCGCGGTCGGGGGCGGCGGAGTAAAGGCGGGCCACGTCGAGGAAGGAGTGGCGGGTGACGAGGAGCCGCCGGGCCTCGTCCGCCTGCGCGGCGCCGTTGAGCAGGAGGGCCCGCAGCAGAACCCCGGCCCCCTTCTCGTAGTCGGACCAGTGATCGCGGTAGTAGCGCTCTACCTCCGCGTCGTCCACGGAGACCTTCGAGTAGATGCGCTCCTCGAGGGCCTGCCGGACGGCGTCACTGCGGAGGCGCGGGTCCGCGTAAGGGCCGAGCCCCACGGGCTCGGGCGGGGCGGGGGGCGCGGCCACGTCGTTCAGCACCAGCACCTCTTCCTCGAGCGCGTCCCAGAGACGGGACTGGAGCAGGTCGCCCGCGCCGGCGCCGCCGCGGCTGTAGGCCACCGCGCGGCCGAAGTCCTCCCGGGTGACCAGGTACCGTCCCACCACGGCGAGCGTGTCGGGGTCGCGCGCGAGGCGCCGGACCGGGTCGGTGCAGGCGACGGTTACCGCCGCGGCCAGGAGCGCCGCGCCCGCGGGCCACCCCCGCTTCACGGAGCCGCCTCCCGGCGCTCCCCGGCGGGTAGCGCCGCGGCGAGAACGCCGGCGAGGGCCGCCAGCGGGGTCTCGCCGGGGTAGAGGGGCAGCTCGAGTGCGCCGCTGGGCTCCAGGCGGACGCGCGGCCGGCCCGACAGGTGGGCGAGCAGGCGGCGGGTGTCCACGGCGGCGTCCGCGTCAAACCTCATGTGGAGCACGTCTCCCTTCCGGGCGGCGGACCGGACGCCGCACCGCTCCGCTCGCGCGCGCAGCCTCGCCGCCTCGATGAGGCCGAGGACGGCTGGAGGCGGGGGGCCAAAACGGTCCGCCGTGTCGGCGGCGATGCGGTCCACGTCGTCCTCGCGGCCCACCAGGGAGAGCTCCCGGTAGAAGGCGAGGCGCTGGTTCACCTCCTCCATATACTCCATCGGCACGGAAAGGTCCAGGCCGAGGTTGAGCTCGCATCGGAAGAGCGGGCCCCTGGCCTCGCCCTTCAAGTCGGCCACCGCCTCCTCGAGCATCCGCATGTAGAGCTCGAACCCCACCGCCGCCATGTGTCCCGACTGCTCGGCGCCCAGGAGCGTGCCGGCGCCGCGCAGCTCCAGGTCCACCGCCGCGATGCGGAACCCCGCGCCCAGCTCGGCGAACTCCTGAAGGGCCTCGAGCCGGCGCGCCGCGTCGCCCGTGGCCACCGTTCCCGCGGGGGTCAGCAGGTAGGCGTAGGCGGGGAGGTTGCTGCGGCCGATGCGCCCGCGGAGCTGGTAGAGCTGGCAGAGGCCGAAGTCCTGGGCTTCCTCCACCACCAGGGTGTTGGCGCGCGGCAGGTCCACGCCGTTCTCGATAATGGTGGTGCAGACCAGCACGTCGTAGTGGCCGTGGAAGAAGGCGAGCATCACCTCTTCGAGGGCCCTCTCGCCCATCTGGCCGTGGGCTACGGCGAAGCGCGCCTCGGGTACCCGGGCGCGAAGCCGCGCAGCGCAGCGCGCGATGGTCTCCACGCGGTTGTGAACCACGAAGGCCTGCCCCTGGCGCGAGAGCTCCCGGCGCAGGGCGCCGGCCACGAGCTCCTCGTCGTAGGGCTGGACCCGGGTCTCGATGGCGAGTCGGTCCCTCGGGGCGGTCTGGATGAGGGACATGTCGAGGATCCCCGAGAGCCCCATCTGGAGCGTGCGCGGGATGGGCGTGGCGGTGAGGGTGAGGACGTGCACCTCGTGCTTGGCCTGCTTGATCTTCTCCTTGTGGGCGACGCCGAAGCGCTGCTCCTCGTCCACGATGAGCAGCCCCAGCTCGGGCAGGCGCACGTCCTTGGAAAGGACGCGGTGGGTGCCCACCAGGATGTCCACGGTGCCGGCCGCGGCGTCCCGCACCACCGCCTTCTGCTCCTTGGGGGGGACGAACCGCGAGAGCATGGCCACCCGGAAGGGGAAGGGGGCGAAGCGCTGGGTGAACCGCTCGTAGTGTTGGAGGGCGAGGACCGTGGTGGGGCAGAGGACCGCCACCTGTTTGCCCTCGGCGGCGGCCTTGAAGGCGGCGCGCATGGCCACCTCGGTCTTGCCGTACCCCACGTCGCCGCAGACCACGCGGTCCATGGGCCTGTCCGCCCCCATGTCGCGCTTGACCTCCTCCAGGGCGCGCTGCTGGTCGGGGGTCAGCTCGTAGGGGAAGGCCGCCTCGAACTCCGACTGCCACTCCCCGTCTTCCCCGAAGGCGTGGGCCGAGGCGGTGCGGCGCCGGGCGTAGAGCTGGAGCAGGTCCCCGGCGATCTCCCGCACCGCCCGGTGCACCCGGTCCCGCGTCTTCTTCCAGGTGGCTCCCCCCAGCTTGTCGAGGGGCGGGCGGTGACCCTCGGGCCCCGAGTACTTCTGGATCAGGTCCATCCGCTGGACGGGCACCAGCAGGCGGTCTCCCCCGGCGAAGTTCAGGAGGAGGAAGTCTTCCCGGACGCCATTTCTCACGAGGGTTTCAATGCCCCGGTAGAGCCCCACGCCGTGGTCGGAGTGGACCACCGCGTCGCCCGGCTTGAGGTCCCGCAAGGTGGAGAAGAAGGCCTCTCTCCGCGCGGCGCCGGGGGTCACCCGGCCGCGGCCGAAGACCTCCTTCTCGCACAGGGTCATCCAGCGGGCCCGGGGGAAGACCACGCCCTCCTCCACGGGCGCCACGGCGAGGTAGAGCCCCGGCGGGAGGTCGCCCCCCGGCGGGGCGTCGGTGAGCGGGAGGAGCCCTTCGGCGGCGGCCAGCTCCCGGAGCCGCTCCGCGGTGCCGTGACCCTGGAGGAGCGCCAGGATCCGGTATCCCTCTCGCACCCGCTCCCCGAGGTGCACGAGGAGTCGCCTGGGCTCGCCGGGGAAGACGGGGCAGCGCTCGGTGGGTTCGGCGGGTGCCCCCGGGGCGCCCAGCCGCACGGCGCCGGCCCCCGCCAGGAGCGCCGCGGCGGCACCGGGGCTCCAGAAGAGCCGGTCGGGGGCGAGAAAGCCGGGGCGCCGGTGCCGCCGGAAGCTGGCCCTCCAGGCTTCGGTGCGCTTGGCTGCCGCGGCCGCCGCCGTCTCAGGGTCCGAGACCACCCATCGGATCTCGCCGAGCAGCTCGGGGAGGGGGCCGAAGAACTCGTCCTGGACGCGGACCTCGATGTCCCAGGTGGGATAGGTCCCCACCTGGCCGAGGATCTCGAGCCGCAAGGCGCCGAATTCGCCCGCCTCGCCGAGCAGGCGCCGCTGAGCCTCGGCGAGGGGCTCGTCCCGGATCGCCTCGGAGAGCGGCGGGACCCGGATGGCCCTGCCCACCGCCGAGAGCGACCGCTGGCTCGTGACGTCGAAGAATCGGACCTGTTCCACCTCGTCGCCGAAGAGCTCCAGCCGCACGGGAAGGCTCTCGGTGGGGGGGAAGAGATCCACGATGCCGCCGCGGAAAGAGAACTCCCCGGGGGCGCCGATCAGGTCCGCCTTCCGGTAGCCGAGCCGCCAGAGCTGGCGCCGGAACTCGCCGGGCGAGAGTGCCTGGCCCGGTTCGAGTACCACCTGGTGCCGAAGCCACCAGCCCCGCCGGGGGACCTTCCAGAGGAGCGACTCGGCGGAGAGCAGCACGGGGTGGCGGGGCGCGAGGGCGAGACGCCCCAGCGCCGCCGCCCGGTCGAGAAGGAGCCCGGGGTGGACGGGCAGACCCTCGTACGGGTCCACGTCGGGGGCCGGGAGCCGCGCGGGTGAGGCCCCCTCGCCGAGGAGGGCCGTCAGGATTCCGCCGAGGTGCTCCGCGGCCGACTCCGTGGGAACGAGCAGGGCGGTCCTACGGTCGGAAGCCTGCTGGAGCAGGGCGGCGAGGCCGTAGGGAACCGCCGCGCCCCGCAAGCCGGCGTAGCCGGAGCCGTCCGGGGAGGTAAGGTGGGCGCTCAGGACCTCGAGGAAGCGGCGCACCAGGGGGGTCACGCCGATCCGCTCCGGATGCGGCTCAGCAGGGCCGTGGTGGAGCGGCCCTCGGCCACGGGGATGGTGACGACGCGCCCCCCGTGGGCGAGCACGTGGTCCCGTCCGACGATGGCCTCCGGGGTCCAGTCTCCGCCCTTCACGAGAAGGTCCGGGGTGAGCGCCTCGATGAGCGCGAGCGGGGTCTCCTCCTAGAAGAAGGTCACCGCGTCCACGCTCTCCAGGGCGCAGAGGATCTCGGCCCGCTCGGGTCCCGGCGTGACGGGCCGCCCCTCCCCCTTGAGACGGCGCACCGAGGCGTCGGAATTAAGCCCCACCACCAAGGCGCCGCCCAGGGACCGGGCCGCCGCCAGGTAACGCACGTGGCCCGCGTGCAGCAGGTCGAAGCAGCCGTTGGTGAAGACGACCTGGATGCCCCCGGCGCGCCAAGCGGCGCGGCGCTCGAGGAGGGCGGCAAGGGAGAGGAGGGCGCCCAAGGTCACCTCCCGAACCTGCGCGTCTCGACCCGGCGCTGGAGCGGAGGGAGAGCGGTCTGGCGGACGTCCTGAAGGGATACGACCCGGCCCGAAAGGAGGACGCAGAGCTGGTAGGGCTGGATCACGTCCCCGTTGGCGTCGAAGGTGGTCGCGCCCGAGGCCCCGGGGTAGTTGCGCAGCTCGAGGAGTCCCTGGCGCAGGGCGTCGGGGCGCGGCCCCAGCTCGCCGGCCACCTTGGCGAGGATGCGCACCGCGTCGTAGGCGTGGGCGGCGTAGATGTCGGGGTCGGCGCCGAAGCGGGCCCGGTAGGCCGCCACGAACTGGGCCACGGGGGGCTGGGTGTCGGCCAGGTCGAAGGCCGGCCGCGGGAAGACGGTGGACTCGGCGGCGGCGCCCAGCTGCCGGGCGAACTCCGGGCCCGCGACGGCGCTGGTGGTGAGGAGTGGGCGGGTCTCCCCGGCGGCGTGCAGGGCCTTCACCAGCGGCACCAGCTCGCCGGTGTACCCCACCAGGTAGAGCGCCTGAATCGCGTCGCCGCGCGAGGCCACCTGGGCCGCCAGGTCTCCGTAGCGCGTCTGGCCGGACCGGAAGAGGAGCGTCTCGGTCGAGCGGCTGGCACTCTCGAAAGCGCGGCAGAACTCGCCGCGGAGCCCGTCCGAGTACGGGTTCTCGGAGGCCACCACGAGCACCCGCGAGGCGTGGAGGGTGAAGGCGGCAAAGTCGGCCATCACCTTCCCCTCGAGGACGTCCGACGGAAAGTTGCGGAAGATCCAGTCCCCGGCGTCGGTGAGCTTGGGCGAGGAGGCGCTCGGGGAGAGGAGCACCCGGCCGAAACGCTGGGCCACGGGGGCGGCCGAAAGCACCTCGGCGCTGGTCCCGCCCGCCACGATGGCCGGCACCTGCTCCTGTTCGATGAGGGCCAACGCCCCGTCGGCGGCTCCCCGCGGGGTTCCGCCCGTGTCGCGGATCCGGAGGTCGAGGCGGCGCCCCCCCACGCCGCCCTCCCGGTTCACAGCCTCCGCCGCCAGCTCCGCCCCCTCCCTCATGGGGCGCCCGTAGATGGCGAACTCGCCCGTGAGCGGCAAAAGAACGCCCAGGGTGACGGGTCGCGGTCGGCACGAGAGGGCCGACAGGAGTCCCACGGCGGCCAGGAGCCCCAGCGCGCAGCCCGGGAGGAGGAACGGGAGGGAGCCGAAACGGCGGAACAAGCAAAGCTCCTAAGAAACACT
>JAKAIJ010000142.1 GCA_021814355.1 Acidobacteriota bacterium | reverse complement strand
AGGTGAAGCCCGCCTTGCTGGGCGTGACGGTGTAGGTCCCGTTGGCGAGCCCCGAGAGGGTGTAGTTCCCGCTCGCGTCGGTGGTGGCCGAGGCGCCCGTCGTGGACACGGTCACCCCCGAGAGGGTGGCGCCGCTCACCGCGCCGGAGATGTTGTAGGTGGTCGTGGAGGCGGTGGCGGTGAAGTTCTTGCCGGTCACGCTGGCGCCGCTGATGGTGACGCTGAGGCTCGCGGGCGAGAAGGTGAAGCCCGTCTTGGTGGGCGTGACGGTGTAGGTCCCGTTGGTGAGCCCCGAGAGGGTGTAGTTCCCGCTCGCGTCGGTGGTGGCCGAGGCGCCCGCGGTGGACACGGTCACGCCCGAAGCCGTCGCGCCGCTCACCGTGCCCGAGATGCTGTAGGTCGCGCCCGCCGTGGGGGTGGCGCTCTTGACCGTCGCCATCGCGCCGTAGCAGGCGCCGTTGGAGCCGACGGCCTGGACGCTGTAGTAGTAGGTGATGCCGTTGGCGAGGCCCGTGTCGCTGTAGCTGGTGGCGGTGGGCTGGGCCACGATGGTCATGCCCGCAGAGGCGCTCATCTCGTTTCGGAGAACCAGGTACTTGGCCGCGTTGGTCACGGCGCCCCACGAGAGGTTCACGCTGTTGTTGCCGGCCGTGGCGGTGAGGGTCGGCTGCCCGATGGCCGGGCACGCCGAACTGTTGGTGTTGGTCACCGTCGTGCAGGCGATGCCGTGGCGGTTGAAGGCGGCGTAGATGGCCGCCGCGTGGGGGGTGCCGTCCGAAAGGTTGCCGTTGTCGTCGTCCACGGCCCGGAAGGTGGAGAACCAGTTGCTGGTGCCGCAGCCGTTCGTGGTGGTCAGCGAGGGGCAGGCGTACGCGGAGCCCGAGGTGGCCCGGGAGAGGTAGAAGAGGCGGTCCACGATCAGCCAGGAGGTGTTGGCGTCAACCCCCTGGGCGGGCAGGTCGGTGGCGGCCAGATCCCAGGTGACCTCGGCCATGATGTACGCCTCGCAGTGGCCCTCGTAGCCGCAGGGGCCCCGGTAGCTGGTGCTCGTGGGGCAGTGGTACCCGCTCGCCGCGTTGAGCTGGGAGGCCTTGGCGGGGGTCGTGCTGTTGGCGTGCTTGGTATAGTCCGCGTCGCGGATGCCCGTGCAGGCGGTGCAGGCGTTGCCGTAGCCGGAGCACTGCTGGCCGGGGATGAAGTTCACGCCGACGCAGGACTGGTGGGTCTGGAGGATGGCGCACGTGTCGGCGTAAGCCTCGCCGGAACCGTTCTCGGAGGAGGGGCCGCCGTCGTTGGAGTCGAGGCCGTGGCCCGACTCGTGCAGGAAGACGGTGGGCAGCTCGCCCGTGTTGGAGCAGCCGCCGCCGGACTTGAAGAAGTTGACGCTGGACCCGTTCCAGTAGGCGTTGCAGGTCTGGTTCAGGTTCACGTTGTCCTGGAGCTGGCCCTGAAGCCACGTGTTGGAGGGCAGCCAGCCGGCGGCCTTGAGCTTCCAGTTGGTCACGTGGTAGTAGGTGCTCCGGGCCGCGTGGCTGTTGCCCGCGCCGCCCACGCCGGGGGTCGTGCAGTCGGTGCCGGAGGACTTGCCGAAGACCAGGTCCGCGGGGGCGGTGGCGGAGAGCGAGGAGGTCCCGCAGGAGTCGGTGACCTTCACGTACTTGCCGGCCAGCGAGGCCGAGACGGTGCCGCTGGTCTGGGAGTAGACCCCGCCCTGCGTGGCGTTGACGCCGCTCACGGTGAGGAAGGGCAGCGGGCGGACGGCCTCGGCGTCGAGGTTGGAGTTGGCGTAGATGCCGCCCGTGACGCTGCCGTACTGGTTGGTGTCGGCGAAGCTCAGCACCTCGCCGGTGTGGGCGTCAATCTTGGCGGTCCAGCTTCCCATGACGCCGGGGCGGCGGAAGCTCAGCGTGTAGACCAGTGCGTACTCGAGGCCCCTGCCGGGAGTGCCCGCGAAGGAGCCCGTGTCCCCCGCGGGGGCGATGGGCAGGATGCTCAGGTGGCCCGCGTCGAGAATCTCGTCCTCGGCGGAGAGGCCGCCGACGAAGCCGTCCAGGATCTGGAGCGCGGTCTGGCGGTCGAAGGAGGGGAAGGTGTCCACCTCGGCCTGGGGCGCCACGTTCTCGGCGCCGAACTGGATCAGGTTGCCGTGGTTGATCCGGAAGACGACATCGGCGCCCTCCACCGGCACGCCGCCGCGGCTATACTGGAAGCGCATGTAGTAGAGGTAGCCGCCGAATTCGCCGGAGCCCTCGGGGACGAGGGAGAGGTCGGCGCCGTCCACGGGGAAGAGGTCCGCGTGGTCCGCGAGGAACGTCCGGGCCAGCCGCTCCATGGCGGGAAGGAGCGCGCGGCCGTCGCCCGGGAGCCGCGGCTGAAACGGAACTCCGCTGCCCTCGATCAGGGCTGGAAGCCCCGTCCGGCGGTCCATCTGCACCTGCCACGCGGCGCCGTTCTCGGCCACGAAGCGGTCGAAGCCGGAGGCCACCTCCTGGAAGCGGATAAGCGCCGCCCGATCGCGGCCGCCGAGCGCGGCCCGCGAGGAGATCAACTCGGCCCGGATGCTGTCCAGGGTCTGGACGGTGGAGCTGATCCAGGTCCGCGGGTTGGAGGTCTTGAGGTCGTCGAGGCCGCCCTGGGCCTTCTTCACGACCTGGGCGGAGGCCAGCCCGCTGAGGGCCAGAATCGCCACCACGACCATTGCCAGCCACTTGATCCCGTTCCGCTTCGCCATTGGAGACCTCCTCAGCTGCTCCTCGACCTCGGCGCCGCTTCCTGCGCCGGCCATACGAAAGCAAGAATCGGGCCAAGATTTCAAATTGCGCGTTAAGGCTTAATTTTGAATGAGTTACGAAATACCACCTCCACCAGACTTGCGGAACCAGGTTCACACATGACCGTCTTTAGAGCCATTCTTCTCTCATCTATGTGAAAAACAAGGCGGTTTATTGATGCGTCCGCGGTTCACACCTCGCGGTGCAACGGAGTTCACGTTTTTCGCGGTTTTTGGGCGGAGAAAACCGTGGCAGAGGGGTGGTTCTCAGACCTTCTTGAGGGTATGCCCCATCTTTTCTTTTTTTATTTTCAGATAGTTCCGGTTTGTATCGTTGGGAATCATCTCGAGGGGAAGCTGGTCCACGATCTTGAGGTTGAAGCCCGAGAGCGCAGCCAGCTTCTTGGGGTTGTTGGTGAGCAGGCGGACCTTGCTCACCCCCAGATCGTGAAGGATCTGGGCGCCGATCCCGTAGTCCCGTTCGTCCGCCGCGAAGCCCAGGGCCTCGTTCGCCTCCACGGTGTCCATCCCCGTGTCCTGTAGCTCGTAGGCCTTCAACTTGTTGATGAGGCCGATGCCCCGCCCCTCCTGCCTGAGGTAGACGACTACCCCGCGGCCCTCCCGGGCCACGGCGGCGAGGGCCGCCTGCAGCTGGGGCCCGCAGTCGCACCGCTGGGAGAGGAGGGCGTCCCCCGTCAGACACTCCGAGTGCATGCGGACGAGGACAGAATCTGCGGGCGTCCACTCCCCCATCACCAGGGCCACGTGGGTCTTCTCCGAGAGCATGCTCTCGTAGGCGATGATCCGGAACTCCCCGTAGGGCGTCGGCAGCTTCGGCTGGGCGACCCGTTTGACCAGGGACTCCTTGCTCAGGCGGTACTGGATCAGGTCGGCGATGGTGACGATGTCGATCCGGTGCCCTTCGCTGAACTCCAGGAGGTCGGGCATGCGGGCCATGGTCCCGTCGTCCTTCATGACCTCGCAGATGACCCCCGCGGGGTAGAGGCCCGCCAGGCGCGAGAGGTCCACCGAGGCCTCGGTCTGCCCAGGGCGACGGAGCACCCCGCCCTCCTTCGCGCGGAGGGGGAAGACGTGGCCGGGCCGGGCCAGGTCTGTGGGCCGCGTGGCCGGGTCGATGGCCGCAAGGATGGTGGCGGAGCGGTCGTGGGCCGAGATGCCGGTGGTGGTCCCCTTCTTTGCCTCGATGGCGACGCAGAAGGCCGTCTGGAAAGCGCTGGTGTTGTCCTGGACCATCAGCGGGATCTGGAGGTCGTCTAGACGCTGGCCCGTCATGGCGAGGCAGATGAGGCCCCGGCCCTTGGTCGCCATGAGGGTGATGGCCTCGGGTGTCACCTTGTCCGCCGGGATGTAGAGGTCGCCCTCGTTCTCCCGGTCCTCGTCGTCGCAGATGATGAGCATACGGCCCTGGCGGAGCTGTTCCAGCGCTTCGGCGATCGCGATCTTCGGCATCGGGGACTCCGGCGGGGACGACGGCCGCCCCGCGGGTGGGCCCCACCTCGGGTCCATCCCGGGGCGGAGTTGGTATTATAACAGGGGGTGAGCGGCGCCGATTGCGCCCAACCGGCCCCAAGGGAGGCCTCGGCAGTCGGGCCTGGCCGGTCAGAAACCCATCTCTTCCAGGTCCTTCACGGTCCACTCGCGCCGGGTGCCGCGGCTCTTCAGATAGGCGACCACATGGCGGGCCACCAGGTCCGTCTCCACGTTCACCCGGTCTCCGGGGCGGAGGCCCCCCAGCGTGGTGGCCTCCAGCGTGAGCGGCACCAGCGCGACCTCCACCCGGTTGGCCGAGAGGGCCGCCACCGTCAGGCTCACGCCCGACAGGGCCAGCGAGCCCTTGGGCGCGATGCAGGACACCAGATCGGTCGGGACCGACACCGTGAGGATGGCCCCCTCCCCGGTCTTCCTCAGGGCCAGAACCTCACCGAGCCCTTCCACGTGGCCCTGCACCAGGTGACCGCCCACCTTATCCGAGAGGCGGAGTGAGGGCTCCAGGTTCACCCGGTCTCCCCGGCGCAGGGAACCGAGCGTCGTGCGCGCCAGGGTCTCCGCGCTCACGAAGGCGGCGAACCCTTCTGGGTCGGCCCGCTCCGCCGTAAGGCAGACACCCTCCACGGCGATGCTGTCCCCCACCGCGGCGTCCTGAGGCACGGCCCGCCCGCGCACCTCCAGGAGGGCCCCTTCGGACCGGCGCCCCAGCGACCCGACGGTGCCGAGCTCGCGGATCAGCCCAGTAAACATCGCCCCTCCAGCTCTTTTTCCAGAATCCAGTCGCTCCCCGCGCGCACCACCCGGGCATCCTCCAGGGAGACACCATCGGAGAGCATCAGCGCCGGCGGCTCCGGCGCGCCGCTGCCCACGCCTTGGAAGCAGGGCGCCAGGTGGAGCGACAGGCGGTCCACCCAGCCCCCGGCCAAGAGGGTGCCAGCGAGGCGCCCCACCGCCTCCACGTAGAGGGCCATGATTCGCCGCGCCTTCAGGAGCGCCATGAGCGGCTCCAGGCCGATGCCGCCCTCGCCGTCGGGATCCAGTTCGAGAACCTCCACCCCCCGCGTGACCGGGAAGGAGGACGCGCGGAGACCCGTGGGCCGGATGATCCAGACGGGGCCGTCCTCGGGGGCCCGCTGAAAGAGGGTCCTTCCCGGGCCGAGCACCCCGCGGCGGTCCAGGACGATGCGCACGAGGGTCTTGGACCTTCCCGGCAGGCGCACGGTGAGGGCCGGGTCGTCCCGCAGGACCGTCCCGGCGGAGACCAGGAGCGCGTCCGCGAGGAAGCGTTCCTCGTGCACCCTTCGGCGCGCCTCGGGGCCGGTGAGGTAGCGGCCCGCCGCGGGCCTCACCCGGCCGTCGAGGGTCTGGGCCCACTTCAGGTGGACGAAGGGGCGGCCCTTCCGGTAGAAATGGTGGTAGGCGGGGTCCAGCGCCACCGCCTCGGCCTGGAGAAGGCCGCTCCAGACCTCGATCCCTCCCTCGCGGAGCCGGGCGAGCCCCTGGCCGTCCACCGCGGGGTTGGGGTCCTGCACCGCGGCGAAGACGCGGCGCAGTCCGGAAGCCAGGAGGGCTTCGGTGCACGGCGGGGTGCGGCCGAAGGTGCAGCACGGTTCGAGCGTGACGTAGAGGTCGCCCCCCCGCGACGCGTCTCCCGCCTCGCGCAGGGCCTCCATCTCGGCGTGGGGCGTTCCGGGGCCGCGGTGGAAGCCTCGGCCCGCGACCCGCCCCGCCTGGACCACGACGGCGCCCACGCAGGGATTGGGATGGGTACGGCCTCGCCCCGCGGCCCCCGCCGCCAGGGCGTCCCTCATGAAACCGCGGCGGCTCCGGTCAGCGTCCATCGGAGGTGAGGAGCGCCTCCACGTATTCGGCGGGGTCGAAGGGCACCAGGTCCTCGGCGCGCTCGCCCACCCCGGCGTAGCGGATCGGCAGCTTCAGCTCGGCGGCAATGGAGAGCGCGATGCCCCCCTTCGCCGTCCCGTCCAGCTTGGTGATCACGAGGTCCGTCACGGGCACCACGGAGGTGAACCGTCGGGCCTGGCTGAGGCCGTTCTGTCCCGTGGTGGCGTCCAGCACCAACGTGACTTGGTGCGGGGCGCCCGGCAGCGCCCTGCCCACGACCCGGTGGATCTTGGCCAGCTCCTCCATCAGGTTGTGTTTGACGTGCAGCCGCCCCGCGGTGTCCACGAGCGCGAAGTCGAGACCGCGGGCCGCCGCCGCCTGGGCGGCGTCGAAGGCCACGGCCGCGGGGTCGGCCCCCTCCTGCTGCCTCACGATGGGGACCCCCGCGCGCCCCGCCCAGACCTCGAGCTGGTCCGCGGCCGCCGCACGGAAGGTGTCCGCAGCGGCCACGAGCCCACGCTGTCCCGCGGCGGCGCGCCGCGCGGCCAGCTTCCCGAGGGTGGTGGTCTTCGCCACGCCGTT
>JAKAIJ010000141.1 GCA_021814355.1 Acidobacteriota bacterium | reverse complement strand
TCTCGCAGGCCGAGAGGACCACCAGGTCCGCCTCCACGCGGACGCCCTCGTAGATCTCCCACGCGTGGAGCAGACCGTCCTCGCGTCCGCCCGCGGCGGGGACCGTGAGGCAGAGGGCCGACTCCAGCGGGTGGCGCTCGTCCACCAGGCCGTGGCAGGCGAAATGGACGACCCCGGCACTCCTGGGCAGCGCCTTGGCCCGCTCCTCCGTGGCCTCCGGGCCGAGCCATAGGGAGGCTCCGGGGGCCAGGGCGCGCAGGGACTCCACCTCGGCGCGCGTGGCCGGAAGGGGCGTCAGGATCAGGCCGCGCTCCAGCAGGCCGCGCACCGCGGGCGGAAGGCCGGAGAGCCCCGCGGCGTCGGCGGCCGCCGGGTAGGCCGGGTCGCCGAAGCCCACAGCCGGCTCCCCCTCCCGGACGGCGCGCGCCCGTCCCAACCGCGCGTAGAGCGTGGCGGAGAGGGTCTGGTGGATGGGGAGCGCCTCCACCAGGGGGCGGTACCGACCCGCCCGGCTCCCGGGGGCCTGGAGCGCGGCGAAGGGCAGGTAGTGGAGGGCCCCGTCAGGGCAGATCAGCAGACGCCGGGCGCGGGCGAACTCCCGCGCGGCGGGCGACAGGAGCCGGGCGCCAAGCCGCTTTGCTTCGGACTCCACGGCTCCGCGGCCGCGCACGATCTCGTCGAAGCGCCGGACCTCGCGGCCGAGGGCCGCTGCGCCGGCAGGCAGGGGGTAGACCGAGAAGTCGGAGGGGCCCGGGCCCACGGCGAAGAGCAGGCTCCGTTCCTCGCCCACGGCGTAGGCCAGAAGGAGCGTTCCCGGCGGGAGGACGGCGCGGGCTCCCGCCAGGTCCAGGGGGCGCGGATACTGGAGTTCCGCCAGGCCTGGATTCGCCGCGCGCACCTTTTCGGCCACGGCCTCACGCCGGCGCCGGGCCTCTAGCAGGCGCGCCCGGGCCTTGTCGGAGCCGCCCTCGGAGTCGAGGGCCGCCTGGGCGGCGGCGAGGGCCTCCTCCGCGGTGCGCCGCTCCCGGTCCAGCTCGGGCGGGAGGTCGGCCTCGAAGGCCAGGTCGCGCTCCGCCAACATCGCGAGCAGGGCCTTGGCGCGAGACCGCTCCAGGACGCCGTAGGCCTCCTCGGCGCGCCCCGCCTCCACCAGAAGCTCCATCAACGCCTGGAAGACGTGCCGGTACTGCGCCGCGAAACCGGCCCGGCGGTCCTGCGCCCCCCCCACGCGCCCGCGCAGCGCCTCCACCGCGGCGACCGCCTCGCGCAGCCGGGCGATGGCCTCTTCGCGGCGCCCCTCCGCGCGCAAGGTGAGGCCCATCTCGTAGAGGGCCTCCACCAGGCGCTCCGAACCGGGCGCGCGGGCGCGCAGGATCTCGAGCGACCGGCCGAGCTCGCGCTCGGCCTCCGCGTACTCCCTGCGGCCGCGGTGGAGCGCGCCGAGCTGGGTGTGAACCGAAGCCGCCAGGAGGCCGTCCGGCGTGGCGGCCTCCACGATCCCCAACGCCTTGCGCAGGAACCCTTCGGCTTCGGCGGGCTCCCCCGTCCCCGCCGAGAGGGACCCCAGGAAGAGGAGCGCCTCCACCGCCGCCGGCCCCCCCTCCGCCTTTCCCTCGGCGATGGCGAACGCCCTGTGTCCCATTTCCCGAGCCTCCGCGAGGTTCCCCCGTTCGCGCTCCACCGCGGCGAGGCCCGCGAGCATCTCGGAGGTGTCGAGGTGGTCCGGGGCTTGGGCCTGCATGACCGCGAGGGCCCCGCGGAGGAAGCCGCCGGCCTCCTCCGCCCGCCCCTCGTCGGAAAGCAGGATGCCCAGGTTGTACTCGGCCCCGGCGAGGATCGTGCTGCCCGGCGCCGTGGCCCGGAAGCGCTCCACCGCCCTACGGTAGAGCTCCTCGGCCGCGCCCAGGTCGCCCCGGTCTTTCATCAAGGCGCCGAGGTTCATGATCCCCTTGGCCGTCTCCACGTCCCGCGGGACGAGGCGCTCCTTGATGGCCAGCGAGGCGCGGAACGTCGCCTCGGCCCCCGCCAGGTCTCCACGGAACCACTGGGAGATGCCCAGGAGGTTGAGCACGATCGCCGTCGCCATGCTTCCCTTGGCGCGCGACTCCTCGACGGCGATGGCGTCGCGGTAGAGCGCCTCGGCGGCGTCCAGGTCGCCCTTGTCCATGCGGACCATGCCCTGGTCCGCCAGGGCCGGCCCCGCGTTGTAGCCCGCGCCGAGATTTTTTCCCAGGGCGGCGGCGCGGCCGAAGGCCAAGTCGGCGGCGTCCAGGTCGCCGCGGTCGTATCGGCAGAGCCCATAGGTGACGAGGGCGTCCGCCATGCCCGCGCCGCTCGGGGCGGCCGCTTCGTAGTCCGCCATGGCCCGGGCGAGGTGCGCCTCCTGGCCCGCGATGTCGCCGCGCCGCCACGCCAGGCGCGCCATCGAGGTCTGGAGCCGGGCCTCCAGGAGCCCGCCGGGCGCCAGGCGCGTGCAGAGAGCCTCGGCCTGCGCGTAGCGCGCGGCCGCGGCGTCGTTTTCGCCCATCTCGTCCAGGAGCGCCCCTTCGTCGAGCAGGGCCGAGGCGAGCCAGAGCCCCTCGCCGCGCGCCTGCCGCACGAGGGCGATGGCTTCGTCGAAGGTCCTGCGCGCCGCGGGAAGGTCGGAGCGCCGCCACAGCGAGGAGGCCCAGGCCAGTTGAACCAGGGCCCGCGCCTCCTGCCGGCCCGCGTCGTCCAGCTCCCGGATCGCGGCGAGAAAATCGGCCTCCTCGCGGGAGACCTCTCCCGTCCTGCCGCGCGCGGCGGCCGCCCTCTGGAGGAACCAAGCCGCCTCCACGATCCGGCGCCGGTCCCGGGCGCGCTGCGCCGCGGCCTCCCAGACGGAGGCGGCCTCCGGAAATCGCTCCTCGCCCCAGTAGCCGGCCCCGGCCTCGAAGGCGGCGAGGGCCTCCGGCGGCAGCGTGGCCCGCACCTCCACATCCCACTCGCCCCGTCCCACGGTCCAGGTCCGCCGGGCTCCTCCCCGTCTCCCCACGAGAACGACCTCGCCCCGCGGAGCCACGTCCCGGACGAAGACGGCCCAGTCAAAGGGGTCGCCGAACCGGCCTCCGGCCTCCCGCCTTGGGCCGGCGTTCCGCCATCCCGCGAGCGTGTCTCCCGCCGCCAGCCCTGCGAGGCCGGGCGCGGAGACGGCGCCGACGGAGCGGACCACGACCCCGCGGCGTCCTGCCGAAGCGGCGAGCGGCAGTACAAGAAGCGCGGTGACGACCGCACCCATCCGCCGGATCATGGCACTCCTCCAAAACGCTCAAAAACAGCATACCAGAATGAGAGACGACGCTTCGACCCTGGCAGGCGGCTGAGAAACTCTCATGGGCCTACGGGGGTTTTTCGACAGCCTGCTAGGGATGGGACCGCGGCGGCGGATCACCACAACCGGAGCGGGTGCGCCAAGTGCCCCACGGGAAGATCGTCGCGCAAAAACGCTTGCCATCGCGGCGCGGCGCGGGTATACAGCGCGGTACGGACCACGGCCCCCTCGACCGGGGCCGTTTTCATCGAGAGGACGTTCATGCGCGAGAAGCCGGCGGCCCCGCCGACCATGGGAGGAAGCGTCGTCGTCCTGCGGCGCCTTGCCCCCGCCCTGCTCGCGCTGGTGCTGGTGCAGATCCAGGCGCCGTGCCCCTCCGCCGGAAAGGGATGGAGTTGCTACGATCCCCTCCCGGGACACCCTACGGCCGAGGAGCGCGCCGCCTTCGTGAGGGAGGTCTCGGTCTACGCCCGGGAGGCGGAGGACCTCTACGGCGTCCCCGCCCGCGGCCTCGTGGCGCTCTCCTCCTACGAGTCGGGCTTCGGCTGGACGCGGACCGCCCTCTTCGCCAACAACATCTTCGGCTACAAGCACCACCCCGGCGAGCCGCCCCGCGTTTACGTCCTTCCCGGCCAGCCGACCTCGGACCCCAACGACCGGTACCAGGCCTTCGAGAGCCGCCGAGCCTGCGTGTTGTTCGTGGCGGAGCGGCTCGCGCGCAGGCCGCGCTACCACGGCGCCGCCGCCCTGTACCGGCTCGACCTTGCGGCGGGCCTCCTCCCGGAGGAGGCCGCGGACGCCTGGATCTCGCGGATCGCCGCGGCGGGCTACAACCCGGAGGGCGAGTCCTACGCTGCCAGGGTCCGGAAGCTCTTCTACCGACACGTCGCGCCGGTGCTGACCCTCGCCTCGGCCGGCGCGCCCCCCACCGGGCCCCCGTCGCCTCCGCGCGTCGGCGCCGCGGCAGAGTAAGCCCCGCCGGGGGTCAGGACTCCACGACGCGCCCGTCGGGCAGGTCGGTGAGGATGAGGCAGGAACGCACGCTCTTGCCCGCGAGCTCGGGCAGCGCGGAGAGGATGGCCTCGTAGCGCCGGAGCTGGGGGCCGTAGTATTCCCGCATCTCCTCTCGGAACCGGGCGGGGGGCTTGTCGCGCCGCCGCCCGGTCTTATAGTCCACGACCACCACCTCGGAGGGTTTCACGAGGACCAGGTCGAGCCGCCCCGTCGTCACCACGTGGCGCCCGTCGCGGTGGTGGTGTTCGAGGGACCACTCGGGATAAAGGGCGGCGCCGTCCCGCAGCGCCGCGAAGGCTGGCTCGTCCCAGGTGGCGCGCGCCTCGGCGAGCAGCAAGGGGGCCTCCCGTTCCGCCCGCGCCCCGTCCACCCCTTCGGCCTTGAGGGCCGCGGCCACCGCCGCCGCCGCCGGCAGGGCGCGCCCGCCGGCGAGGGCCTCGAGGAGCCTGTGGACCACTTTCCCCACCGCCGCAGCGCCGGAGTCCCATTCGTCGGTCCGCTCGTCTTCGCCGCCGTAGAGGGACTGGTCCTTCTCCGGGTCCAGCTTCTCGGAGGGGCTCCTCGTGACGTAGGGCAGGGGGAAGGCGCCGAGGCGGCGAACCGGGAGCGCGGAGAGGTCCTCCGCAGGAGGCCGCGGCGCCCCGCCTTCCCCGGCCGCGGGGTTTTCCAGTACGACCATCCCCTCGAATCCGGTGGCCGGCGCCCCATCCGGCCTCGCCGCCTGCAGGAGCAGGTCCAGGGGACAGCCCCTCGGGGCCGTCGGACCCCGCGGATCCTCCTTCTTCCCGCAGCCGGTGAGGGTGAGGCTGTGCCGGGCGCGGGTCGCGGCCACGTAGAAGAGCCGCTTCACCTCCGCGAGCTCGCGCCGCTTCGCCGCGTCGGCGAGCAGGAGGTACGGCAGGCTCTCGCCCTCGCGGCGCAGGTCCCGCTCCGCGGCGGCGCAGGCCACGCGCCCGCCCCCGGAGACGGCGAGGTCGAGCATCAGGAAGGGGGTGGCCTTCCGGCCCCGGCCCCGCAGGGGCGCGTAGCCGAGGTAGACCGCGAAGACGTGGTCGAACTCCAGCCCCTTGGCCTTGTGGATCGTCATCAACTGGACGGGGCTCGCCGCGGCGGCGGGGTCCGGCGGAGTGTAGGCCTGCTCGAGCCGCTCCTCCATCCGGGCGAGCGCCTCCTCCGCGGGAAGTCCGCCGTGTTCCCCAAGCAGGTCCAGGTACTCCATCGCGTTGCCCATCCCCGCGGTGCCGTAGCGCGCCGCCACCACGGCGGGCCCCTCCAGCGCCTCCCACGCCCGCAGCAGCGTCGCCGCGTAGGGCTCCCGGCCGAAGTCGGCAAGGGCGGGCGCGAGCGCCTCGCAGACGCGGCGCACCTCCGGCCCGGTGGCGCTCAGGACTCGCTCGGACCAGGCCCGCGCCGCGCCGCCCTCCGAGGCGAGGGTGAAGAGGACGGCCTCGGGAACACGGCTCCAGGGCGCCCGCAGGAGCCCCGCCCAGGCCGCGTCGTCGTAGGGGCGCGCCAGGGCCTTGAAGAGGTTGTGCAGGTGGAGGACCTCAGGTTTGGCCCCGAGGTCCTCGCCCTCCACCATGCGCACCGGCACGCCGCGCGCCCGCAGCGCCGCCACATAGGCGTCCAGCCTGGTCCGCCGCGGGAGGAGGATGCCCACGGTGGCCGTCGGCTTCTCGCGGTGAAGGCGGGCCACCTCGGCGGCGACCCAGCCAGCCTCCCGCTCTTCGGGGGGACGCGGATCGGAAGGGACGGTCTCATTCGGAGGCGCGGTGGAAGACGCGGCTTCCACGCCCCTTTTCTCTCCGCCGGCTTTCTTCCTTCCGGTTTCCGCGGGGGTGAAGAGCGCCAGGCGCACCTCGGGCGCGCAAGAACCCTCCTTCACCGCGGGCTCCCCGTCGCCGCACGCCACAGCGTCCTCCTGGTTGGGGCGCGGCGGTCGGCCGAAGACGCGCCGGAAGAGGGCGTTGGTGAACCGCACGAGCCCCGGCGCGGAGCGGAAGTTGGCGGTCAGCTCCATGGGGGTCCCCAAGGAAAAGGGCTCCTCGCCGTCGCGGGCGATCCCTTCGGCCTCCAGCCCGTCGAAGAGCGCCACCTCGGCGCCGCGGAACCGGTAGATGGACTGCTTGGGATCGCCCACGACGAAGACGGTGCGGGGGTTGCGGGGCTCCCCGGCCTCCCATCCCTCGGTGAGCCGGCCCAGCAGCTCGAGCTGGGCGCGGTTCATGTCCTGGGACTCGTCCACCAGGATATGGCGCAGGTGCTCGTGGAAGAAGATGAGGCTCTCGCTGGGGAGGCCCGGAAGCGCGCCGTCCGAGAGGGCCCGGCCGGCCCCCAGCTCCAGCTCGACGTAGTCGAGCCCTCCGCCCGGGATGCGCGGCGCCAGGTGGTCCACGGCGGCCCGCGCCAGGGCGTGGTACCCCTCGAGGACGCGGCCGTCGGGGGTGAGCGATCCGGGGTCGAGGGCGAGGCCGCAGAAGAGCGCGAGGCTCTCCACGACC
>JAKAIJ010000140.1 GCA_021814355.1 Acidobacteriota bacterium | reverse complement strand
ACCCCATCGTGGACACCCGCTTGAGCGCCAACGGCAAGCGCAAGTGGCTCACCCTCACCATCCCCATCACCGAGGGGACCGCCTACAAGCTGGGCACCGTCTCCTTCGAGGGCAACCACCTCTTCACCGAGGCGGAGCTCCGGAAGGGGTTCAAGTTCGAGAAGGGGCGGGTCGTGGACAAGGTGGCCCTCGGCTTCGTGATGAAGGCCATCGAGGCCAAGTACGGCGAGAAGGGCTACATCTACGCCACCGCCACGCCCATCTTCGACAAGGACCCGGCGACCCGCGTGGCGAACGTGACGATCTCCATCACCGAGGACCAGCAGTACTACGTCAACCGCATCGAGTTCTTCGGCAACACGACGACGCGGGACTACGTCCTGCGCCGGGAGATGCAGGTCCCCGAGCAGGAGGTCTTCAACTACAAGCGCTACCAGCGTGGCCTTTACAAGCTCAAGCAGACGGGCCTTTTCGAGGTGAAGGACGACCCGGTCATCACCAAGGTGCCCAACACCCGCACCGTCAACGTGGAGATCCGCGGCACCGAGGCCAGCAAGAACGAGCTGCTCTTCGGCGGCGGGTACGGCGGCGTGAACGGGTTCTTCCTTTCGGGCTCGTTCCGCACCTACAACTTCTTGGGGCAGGGGACGACCCTCTCGGTCAACGCCGAGTTCGGCAAGGTCCAGAAACTCTACAACATCAGCTACTCGGATCCCTGGTTCTTCGGGAAACGGGTCGGGCTGAGCACGTCCCTCTACCACAACAAGCTCTCTTACATCCAGTTCGACCAGGTCGCCATTGGCGGTTCGGTGGCGGTCAGCTTCCCCATCGGCGACTTCGCGGGCTGGCAGGTGGGGTACAAGTACGAGAGGTCCAAGGTCCAGAACCTGCAGAGCTACTTCGCCACCTCGCCGATCTACACCAGCGCCTACAGCAACTCCACCACCTCGGCGGCCTTCGGCGCGATCTACTACAACAGCGTGAACAATCCCTTCCGGCCCACCCGCGGGCTATCGCTCTCGCTGAACGCGACGGCGGCGGGCGGCCCGCTGGGCGGAACCAACTACTTCCTCAAGCCCGGCCTCGACGGAGCGTACTACCTGCCCACCTTCCGGAAGCAGAACCTCGCCTTCCGCACGAGCGTCGGCTTCGTCACCGGCTTCGACCGGCACCGCATTCCCCCGTGGGAGCGGTACTTCCTGGGCGGCGAGTCTTCTCTGCGGGGTTTCAGGATCCGCTCGATCTACCCGATCACCAAGGACTACCGCATCTTCATAGACCCCGTCACCGGCACCATCGAGGGCGGCAACCGGTTCCTCCTGGTGAACACCGAGTACGTGTTCCACATCGTGGAGCAGATGGACGTGGCCCTGTTCGCGGACGCGGGCAACACCTTCCACGAGCGGCAACGCTGGGAGCTCGGCAACTACCGCGCCGACGCGGGCTTCGAGATCCGCTTCTTCGTACCCATGTTCAACGTCCCCTTGCGGCTCATCTACGCGAAGAACCTCAAGCGCAGGCCGGGGGACGACTTCTCGACGTTCCAGTTCACGATCGGTCTGACGTTCTAGGAAACCGTCCCGGGAGGATCGCACAATGCGGAAATCGTTGACCGCCGGATTCGCACTCGCCCTGTCGCTCGTCGCCGCCAGCGCCTTCGCCCAGTTGAAGATCGCCGTGGTCGAGCCCGACCGCATCATGGACGAGTCCAAGGAGGGCAAGCGCATCCAGGCGCAGCTCAAGAGCTACCACGACCAGAAGCAGAACGAGATCACCGCCAAGGAAGCGGAGATCAAGGTCCTCGAGGAGAAGCTGAAGGACCCGAAGTACGCCGAGGACAAGAAGGAGGAGTGGCGCGCCGCCTTCAACCAGAAGGTCTACGAGTACCAGGCCTTCGCCAAGGCGGCCCAGGAGGAGATGGAGAACAAGCAGAACAAGGCGCTCTCCGAGCTCCAGAACAAGGTCAACGCCGTGGTCACGAAATACGCCGCCGCGAAGGGCTTCTCGCTCGTCTTCGTAAAGCGGCTCGTGGTCTACAACGCCGAGGCGCTGGACATCACCACCGAGATCGTCGCGGAGATGGACAAGGCCTACCCCGGCCCCTGACCCTCATGAAATCCGGAGAACTCGCGCGGCGTCTGGGGGCGGAGTTGCAGGGCGACCCCGACCGGGAGCTGGCCGGGGTGGCCCCGCTGGACCGCGCCACGCCGCGCGACCTCTCCTTCCTCTCCAACCCCAGGTACCGCGGGGCCGCCTCACGAAGCGCCGCCGGCGCCCTCCTGACGGCCTCCGCGGAAGGCCTCGCGGAGCGGACCCTCCTGATCCACCGGAACCCCTACGCCGCACTCGCGCGGGCCATCGAGCTCTTCCACCCCGCCAAGGCGTTTCCCCCTGGGGTCCACCCCACCGCGGTGGTCGGGGCCGAGAGCGCGGTGGACCCCTCCTGTCACCTGGGTCCGGGCTCCGTGGTGGGCCGGGGATGCACCCTCGGCCCCGGCACGGTCCTCGAGGCGGGGGCCGTGGTGGGCGACGGGTGCCGGCTCGGCTCCGGCTGCCACCTTCACCCGAACGCCGTGCTCTACGACGGGACCGAGCTGGGGGACCGGGTGATCCTCCACGCCGGCTGCGTCTTGGGCTCGGACGGCTTCGGCTACGCCCAGGAGGGCGGGCGCCACGTGAAGGTCCCGCAGGTGGGCCGGGCGGTGGTCGAGTCGGACGTGGAGATCGGGGCCAACGCCACCGTGGACCGCGGCGCCCTCGAGGAGACCCGCGTCGGGGCCGGGACGAAGATTGACAACCTCGTCCAGCTCGGCCACAACGTGCGGCTCGGCCCGGGGTGCATCCTCGTCTCCCAGAGCGGCATCAGCGGCTCCACCACCCTGGGCGCCGGCGTGGTCGTGGCGGGCCAGTCCGGGGCGGTGGGCCACATCCGCATCGGCGACGGAGCGAAGGTGGGGGCCAAGTCCGCGGTCACGAAGGACGTCCCTCCCGGCGCGTTCGTCACCGGCCACCCCGCCCAGGATCACCGGAAGTGGCTCCGGGAAAAGGCGCTGGCGGGACGGCTCGAGGAGGCGTTCGCGCGCCTGAAGGCCCTCGAGGCCGAGGTGGCGCGCCTGAAAGGAGCCAAGGAGCCCTCATGATGGACGTGGTGGAGATCCAGAAGATCCTGCCCCACCGCTACCCCTTCCTTCTCGTGGACCGCATCCTCGAGGCGGAGCCCGGCAAGCGGATCGTGGGGATCAAGAACGTCACCGTGAACGAGGAGTTCTTCCTCGGGCACTTCCCGGGCAAGCCGGTGATGCCCGGCGTGCTGATCATCGAGGCCATGGCCCAGGTGGGCGGCGTTCTGCTCCTCCAGGAGGTCCCCGACCGGGAGAGCAAACTGGTCTACTTCATGGGGATTGACGAGGCCCGGTTCCGCCGCCCCGTCGTCCCCGGCGACCAGATCCGGTTCGAGCTCGAGGTGCTGCGCCGAAAGGCCACCACCTGCAAGCTCCAGGGAAAGGCCTTCGTGGACGGCCAGCTCGCCGCCGAGGCGGTGATCCTGTCGGCCATGGTGGACCGGTAGGGGGGGCGATGGCGAGAATCCACCCGACGGCCGTGGTCGAGCCGGGCGCCCGGCTCGGCGAGGAGTGCGAGGTCGGCCCCCTCTCCTACATCGGCCCCGAGGTCACCCTGGGCGCGGGGTGCAAGGTCGGCCCCTCCTGCGTCCTGCACGGAAAGGTGACGGCCGGAGAGCGCAACGTCTTCCTCTCCCAGGTGGCCGTCGGAGGCCCGCCCCAGGACATCTCCTACGGCGGGGAGCCCACGGAGCTGGTCATCGGGTCGGACAACACCTTCCGCGAGTTCGTCACGATCAACCGCGGCACGGTGAAGGGCGGCGGCGTCTGCCGCATCGGGAACCGCTGCCTCTTCATGGCGTACAGCCACGTGGCCCACGACTGCGACGTGGGCGACCACGTCCTCTTCGCCAACGGCGGCACCCTCGCGGGCCACGTCCACGTGGGCCGGCACGCCACCATTGGGGCCCTCTCGGCGGTGCACCAGTTCTGCGCCGTGGGGGACTACGCCTTCATCGGCGGCGGCTCCATCATCACGAGGGACGTCCTGCCCTACATCAAGACCGTGGGCGCCCGCGGCGAGGGCAAGATCTTCGGCATCAATACCATCGGCCTCCAGCGCAAGGGCTTTCCCCCGGCGACCCTGGACGCGCTCCGCTCCGCCTATCGCATCTTGTTCTTGAGCAAGCTCCTCATGAACCAGGCGCTGGACCGCACGGAGTCCGAGCTGGGCCACGTCCCCGAGGTGGCCTACCTGGTCCGGTTCATCCGCGAATCCAAGCGCGGCATCCAGAGGTAGGGACGGAGGGGCGCGCCCCCTTCCCGGCCGCCGAGGTGACCCCATGCATCCGAAAGCCTCCTCCCGCGACCTGAAGCTCGCCGTGGTCGGCGTCGGATCGCTCGGCCAGCACCACGCCCGCATTCTCGCCGACACCCCCGGCGTAACCCTCATCGGCGTGGTGGACACCAGCGCCGAGCGGGCCCGCGAGATCGGCGAGCGCCACGGCGTCCCTCACTTCACCCGCGTGGAGGAACTGCCGCCCGTGGACGGGGTCTCCCTGGCGGCTCCCACCACCCTCCACCGCGAGCTGGCCGAGCACTTCCTGCGACGCGGCGTGGGCGTCCTGTGCGAGAAGCCCATGGCGGCCACCGTGGAGGAGTGCGACGCCATCCTCGCCGCCCGCGACGCCGGGAAGGCTAAGCTGGCGGCGGGCCACATCGAGCACTTCAACCCCGGCGTGCGCGCCCTGGCGGCCCACGTGCAGAAGCCCGGCTTCCTCGAGGTGCACCGCCTCGGCGTCTTTACGGGGCGCTCCCTGGACGTGGACGTCATTCTCGACCTTATGATCCACGACATCGAGATCGCCCAGAGCCTCGTGGGGCAGCCGGTAGAGCGGGTGGAGGCCGTGGGCGTCTCGGTCCTCAGCCGCCACGTGGACATCGCCAACGCCCGGCTCACCTTCCGCGGCGGGTGCGTCGCGAACCTCACCGCCAGCCGCATCTCGCGCGACAAGGTGCGCAAGCTCCGCGTCTTCCAGCCCGCCGCCTACCTCGCCGTGGACTACGCCGAGCAGGCCGTGGACTACTATCGCGTTGAGTCCACGCCGGCGGGACCCACCATCGCCAGCGTCGCCGTGGCGGTGGAGAAGCAGGAGCCCCTCCGACTGGAGTTGGAGCACTTCGCTCGGGTCCTGCGGGGCGAGGAGGAGCCCCTCGTCGGCGGCGAGGCGGCGCGGGAGGCGGTGGCCGTCGCCCGGGAGATTCTGACGTGCATGACCCGCTGAAGGGCGCCCGGGCTCGCGGGCCCGGGGCCTACCTTCGGACCCAGCTCGGCGCCGCGACGCCCGGGTTCTCCTGCGGTATCTACATGGCGGGGCGGGCACTCGACCGAGATTTTGACGGCGACGCCGTCCTGGAGCCCGAGCGCCACCCGGTGAGCCCCTGGACCCTCTACGATCTCGCTTCCCTCACCAAGCCCCTCGCCACGGCCCTGCTGGCGCTTCGCGCGAGGGACCTGGGGCTGCTCGACCTCGAGCGCCCCCTCCCCGGCGCCGCCGGCGAGCCCTTCACGCCGCTCGACCTGCTCCGCCACGAGGCCGGCTTCCCTGCCTGGGTGCCCCTCTACGGGCGGGCTCGTACCCGGGAGGAGGCGCGGGAGTGGCTCCTGCGGCGCTGCCTTCGCGACCCCGTGGGAGAACGCGCCGTCTACTCCTGCGTCGGTTACCTCCTCCTCGGGTTCCTGTTGGAAGAGCTTTTGCATGGGAACCTTGGGGCCCTTTTCCGGTCGCATGTGGCGGACCCCCTGGGCGTCACCGAGCGCGAGGCCTGTTTTCACCCCGCGGGCCCCCTGGCCGAGATCGCCGCCACCGAGCGCCACGGGGCCCACGAGGCCGAAATGGCGCGCCGGGACGGCGCCGAGGCCCCGCGCGTCCCCGCCCGCGGCCTCTGGGGGATCGTGCACGACGGCAACGCCCGGTTCCTCGGAGGCGCCGCGGGCAACGCCGGGCTCTTTGGGACAGTCTCGGGCGTCGCCAAGCTGGCCTCGGCCTTCCTCCCCGCGTCGGGATTCCTCTCCCCCGCCTCCCGGGAGCTGGCCTGGACGCCGGGCCGCGCCCCCGAAGGGGAGGCCAGGACCGCGGGGTGGAAGCGCGCCGCCTCGCCGGGCTGGACCGCGGGCGCCGCGCTGCCGCCGGGCGCGGTGGGCCACGAGGGGTTCACGGGGACGAGCGTCTGGATGGAGCCGGAGGGCGAGAAGGTTTATATACTGCTGACGAACCGGATCCACCCCCGCCACCCGGGGACGGAGTTCGGCGCGATCCGGGCGGAGTTCCTACGGCGCGCCAGGACGCTGGCGGAGAGGGCGTGATGGAGAGCTGGCGGGAGGACGCGAAGAAGCTGACCCTTGCGGCGGGGGCGCTCCTCGTCCGCAAGGACCGGTGGGTTCACAGCGTCTCCTTCCTGGTGGCCGCAGCCTTGCACGTCCCGCTTCTGGTGCTGGGCGGCCACCAGTATCTCCAGGCGGCCAGCCACCCCGAGCAGTCCAACCAGGCGGTCCAGCGGCTCCAGGCCCTCACCAACGACCAGGGCAAACCCATCCGGTTCATTTACGTGAAGGACGCGGTCCCCTCCGCGCAGAAGCCGCTGGACTCGACGCGGCTCTCGGACCTGGACCGACGCGGCGCCAGCCCCGACCCGCGCAAGGGCGACTCCCCAGATCCGACCTCCCTCGGCGGGACCGCCCTGCGCCAACGGGGCGGCCCC
>JAKAIJ010000139.1 GCA_021814355.1 Acidobacteriota bacterium | reverse complement strand
GAACGACCTGGCTCTCTTTCCGGACGGCCGCTTCGACCTGGTCTTCAGCTTCATCGTCCTCCAGCACATGAAGCCGGAGTACAGCCGGCGCTACCTTCGGGAGTTCTTCCGGGTGCTCGCCCCCGGCGGCCTCACGGTCTTCCAGCTCCCCTCCCGGCCGAAATATGCCCCCGGCCAGACCGCTTGCCGGGAGCCGCTCCCCGCCGAGGCCTGCCGGGCGGAGCTTCGAACCGACGCCCCGGCGGGGCCGCTTGCGGCCTCGACGCCCGTCCCGCTCGCCGTCTCGGTGCACAACGCGGGACCGATGCCCTGGCCCTCCGCCGGTGACCGCGACGGCCGCTGCCAGATCAAGCTCGGGGACCGCTGGCGGAGCGCGGACGGCTCCACGGTCCTCCAGGACGACGGCCGGGCGGCCCTCCCCCGGGACCTTCTGCCCGGCCAGGCGGTGGAGCTGCACCTGCTCGTCACGCCCCCCGCTGCGCCGGGACGCTACGTTCTGGAGCTCGACCTCGTCCAGGAGCTGGTGGCCTGGTTCGGCGACCGGGGTTCGGCCGCCCTGCGCCTCCCCGTCCTCGTGGTCGCGGGGGCGCCGGCGCCGCAGCCCGCCGCCGCGGACGCGCCCGAGGGGGCCTCGTCCGCGGAGCCGCCCCCGAGAATGGAGATGTACGGCGTGGAGCGGGACGAGGTGCTCGCCCTCGCCGAATCCTGCGGGGGACGGCTCTTGAAGCTCCAGGAAGACGGCTCCGCCGGCCCCGAGTGGGAGAGCTACTTCTACTACATCGCGAAATAGCCGCCCCGGGACTTCAAAGCGTCTCTGCGAGAACCTGGAGGCGCCGACGGTAGCGCTCTCCCACGGCCCGCGGGGAGAACTCCTCCCGGAGCGTCAGCGCCGCCCGCGCCCCGATGGCTTCGCGCCACGGCTCGTCCTCTACGAGGCGCCGGAGGTACCACGCGGCGTGGTCCACGTCGGGCTCGGCCCACACCTGGCCCTTCCGGTAGGGGCCGTGGTCCCGCTCGAGGCGCACCAGCTCGTAGTCCACCGGGCAGGAGTTCCTCCGGTCCATGAAATCGGTGTTCCCCGACCAGTCGGTCCCCACCACGGGCTTGCCGAGGTACATGCTCTCGGCGAGCCCGAGGCCGAACCCCTCCGAGCGGTGCAGGGAGAGGTAGGCGTCGCAGAGCGACTCGAGGTCGTAAACCTGCTGGCGCGAGAGGGTCCTGCCGATCAGGACCACGCCGGGCGTCTCGGCCGCGCGGCGCTGCAGCTCCGCCCACTCCCGGGGGAAGTGGTCCACGTTGTGGCTCTTCACCACCAGGCGAACCCCCTTCGCGTCCGGGAACGCCCGCCGGAAGGCCTCCAGAGCCGCCTCGGGGTTCTTGCGGGCCTGGTAGGAGTGCATGTCGTACATGCAGAGGAAGAGGAACTCCTTCTCCGGGAGTCCGTAGTCCCCGCGGTGCGCCCGCGGGTCCGCGCCGAACTCCAGGGCGTGGGGCATGCGCAGGACCGGGCAGGACGCCTTGGCCTGGATCGCCTCGGCGCAGAAGCGGGAGGGGCACCAGACTTCGTCCACCCGGCCGAAGGAGGGGATCCAGCGGTCCGGAAACTCGGGCAGCTCCCAGGCCCAGTAGCCGATGGTGTAAGCGTTCTGGAAGAAGGGGGCTCCGAAGGACGAGACGAGGAGCTCGAACTGGTCCGCGTTCACGTGGCACAGGTTCACGCGGTGGCCCGGCCGCGGCGAGAGCCTCCCCGTCCACCGGTCGTCGGTCTTGGGGTGGACGGAGCCCGACTCGAAGTTGTGGAGGGTGAAGGGAATCCCCGCGGCCTCGGCGGCGGCCGCGCAGCAGCGCGCCCCCTCGCCCACGCCGAACTCCCCCTGGAGGTAGCCGACGATGTTCAGACCCGGCACGAGGGCGCGGTTGCGGTCGAACCAGACGAAGGGCGACTCGGTCTCGCCGAAGTCCAAAAGAGGCACGCCGCCCGCGGTGACGCGGGAGATGCGCAGGGAGAGCTCCCGCGGGTCGTCGTTCAATCCCACGGCCCTCGGGATGAAGGAGCGCTCGGGCCGGAGCGTCAGGGTGGAGACTTCTCCGGCCTGCCGCGGCGGCAGGAGCAAGGACGCCGAGAAGGGTCCCGCGGCCGCGAGGGGCGTGATCCCAGCGGAGGCGCCGTCCACAAGGATCTCGAGGCCGTTCTCCCCGCGGCCGCCCGCGAGCCGGAAGGGGCTCGGATCGTAGTAGCCCTCCACCGTCAGGAGGCCCGAGGCGCCCGGGGGCAGCTTCACCGTGGCGACGGGACCCATCCAGACCGCCCGCGGCCCTTCTCCCTCCACCGACTCGTCCGCGTAGAAACCCCAAAAGTAGGTGCGCGGCCTCTGCGGCGCGGCTCCAGCACGCCCCGTCAGGGACGGCGGCGAGAGCCTCGGCAGGAACCGTCCGAGGACCCGCGCGAGCCCGCTTTCCTTCCCCGCCGGCTCCGGCGCAACCGGGGGGGGACGGACCGGACCGGAAAGGGAGGCCCGCACGGGGTCCACGAACCGCTCTGGCAGGCCGTGTTCGCCGGCCCCGCAGCTCGCGAACCAGCGGGCGAAGGTCTCCCGGTCCTTTCCCGCCACGTCGGGAAAGTGGAGCTGGAGGTCGGGGCGCTGCTCCCAGATGAGGCGCATGATGACCGTGACCAGGGCCCCCTCCCGGGGAGCGCCGGACCAGGGCCGGTTGAGGCTCGCGAGGGCGAAGGTGGCGAAGGGGTCGTCGCCCGCCTCCACCTGGATCAGCGGGTCCTTCCGGTAGAGCTTGCGGGCGAGGTCGGGCACGGGGCTTCCGTCGCGGAACCGGCCGAAGGCGTAGGGCACCTTCCGCCAGAACGCCAATCCGGCCCCCACGACCTCTTCGCAGTACGCCTCCACCAGGCCCCGGGCGTCGCCGAGACCCTCCAGGGTGAAGCGGTCCTGGTGCTTGGAGAAGCCCCCGGGGTGGAGCGGGTCGAGGCCGCTGAAGTGGAAGAAGACCAGCGGCCGGCCCTTCACCATATAGCAGCCGTCCCGGCGCTCCACGGGCCGCTGCTTCAGGTTCCAGTAGGCCACGTTGCAGCCTTCGTCGCGCAGAATCGTCGCCCCGCCGAAGAGCCCGGGGGCCAGGTCCATCCACCGCTGGTCCACGAAGAGCCCCCGCTGGATGTCCACGACGCAGTCGTACTCCAGCTTCCCCCGCCACCAGGAGAGGAGCCGCCCCGCGCCTTCGCCGGCGCGCAGGGCCAAGAAGCCGAGGTTGAAGCTCCCCGAGCGCAGGATCTCCAGGTCGCCCGGCGTCCGGTCGTCGTCGGGCGGCGCCGTCAGGTGGGGCGTGAGCACCATCACCGAGCCCGGCTCCCCGAGCGCCCGCTCCACCTCGGCCAGCGGAGCGTAGACCCGGATGTCGGGGTCCAGGTAGACCACGCGCCCGAACCCTTCCCGCTCGAGGAGGCGCTGGAACATCCAGGGCTTCACCGCGGTGTTGAGCTCCAGGATGTCGTACCGGAAGAAGAAGCGCCGCGGGTTCGGGAGGTCCAGCTCCCCCACCGTCACCACCTTGAAGTTCTCGGCCGCTCCGTCGTGGCGGTCCGGCGGCTCGTCCACCAGGAGGACGTACCGGCGCCACTCCGGGTGGATCGCCTCGAGCGAGCGCATCAGCACGCGGGCGAAGGGGCGGTAGTTGTTCGAGACGATGGTGAAGGCCGCCGTCTCGGAGGACCTCTCCGCCATCGCTCAGCCGTCCTTCCAGGCGACGAGGGCGTAGTCGCGGGGACCGTAGAGACGGTTCGCGATCTCCCTTGCGAAAGGCTCCTCGCCCGCGCCGGGGGCCGGCGCGGCCTCGAAGGGGTTCAGCCTGCGGATCTCGGTGCGCGCGAAGCCACACCGCTCGGCGAGGAACTGAAGCGTCGGGGCCGGGATGGGGCGGCGGTGAGTGGGGTCCGCGTAGAAGTGGCACGCGCCCACCAGGAGGTTCTCGGGGTCCGGGGTCTCGAAGAGGGCCAGGCCGCCCGGGGCGAGGGCGCGCCCGCTCTCGCGCAGGAGCGCCAGGAGGGTTTCCAGGGTGAGGTGCTCCACCACATGGAAAGCCGTGACCGCCCCCAGCGACCCCGCGGGGAGCGCGCGCAGCGCCCGCACCCCCTCGGCGCAGGCCACGTCCAGCCCCGGGGGACACTCGGCGAGGGCCTCGGGACTCGCGTCCACGCCCCGCGCCTCGAGCCCCGCGTCGCGCAGGAGCGCCAGCCAGTCCCCCCGCCCGCACCCCACGTCCAGGACGGGGCGGCCGGGGCGCCCCGCCCCGCAGGCCGCAAGGAGCGGGAGATGGACCGCGAGCTTCTTCTGGACCTCTTCGCGGGGCCCTCGGAACCGCTCCTCGAAGGCCTGGTAGAGCGCGCCGTCCAGAACGGGCCCCGCTTCGAGAGCCCGGACCCTCTCGGACAGCGCCTCCAGCTCGCCTTCGAGGGCGCCCACCCTCTCGCGCTCCCGGAGGGCGGCGGCCCGGAGCTCCACGCGCAGCGCCTCCAGGCCGGCCCGGAGCGAGGCCGCCCGCGCCTCGCCGCGCGACGCGCCCACGGCGAGGGCGTCGGCCAGCCCACGGACCTCGTCCTCCAGCCGGCCGTGGAACGTTCCTAGGGCGTTAAGCCCGGCGCAGAGCCTCTCCTCCCGCCCGCGGGCCACCGCCTCGGCGGCGGCCCGCCCGCGCCGCTCCCGGGAAAGCCCCGCCAGGGCCACGGCGGCCCGCACGACGCCCCCGGCCAGCGGAATACGGCCGAGCCTGCGGAGAAGGAGCCTCGGGGCGAGCCCGACCACCTTCCCCCGGAGCCGACGCCCCTCCTCGGACCGCGCCAGCGCCTCCAGGATGTCCATCCGGTCGAGGGCTCCGGCTCTGAGGCGCGTCACGAAGCCGGTGAACCCCGCGGGATCGGGGAAGCGGCCCAGCAGGACCCGGTAGGCCGCGGTGACGAAGGCCTCGTCGTGGTAGGCGAGAAGATCGTGCATGCTGTAGACCCGTCCGGGCACGGGCTCGAATGGCTCCTCCATCCGCAGAGGGGTCCATGCGGGCGCGGGGGAGCCGGACCGCCGCTCGGGTGCCGCTTCGGATGCGCCGCTCCGTGTCATCGCGCTCCTCCCGGGCCCGCCGGCGGCCCCGCGGACGGGCTTTCGGACAGCGTACCATCCGGGGCCACGCCCCGCTAGAGGCGGGAAAACGCGGCGGTCACGTCCATCGCGGCGACTCCCACCGAGCGCGGGCGCCGGCCCGCGACCACCTCGAGGGCGAGGACCTTGTCCCACCAGTCGTAGTTGCACTCCACGTGCTCCCCGCCCGTGTGGAGGGCCGCCGTCAGGGTGTAGGCCCCCGGGCCCAGGTCCACCGGAAAGGCGAACTCGCAGCATCCCGCCTCGCCCTCGGCCAGCTCGGGTCCCTCGAGGCCGAGGTGGAAGGTGTTGGTCCCGAAGACGTCGTTGCCCTTCGGGTCGCGCAGGAGCAGGCCCACGGTCGGGAAGGGGCGCCGCTGGCGCGCCCGGAAGACCACCCGCAGGAGGGCCCGCTCGCCCTGGAGGAACGCCCGGGCGGACGCGCCCCGGGCGTCGAGGAGTTCCACCTTCTCGAGGACGATCTGCCCGTTTCCCGAGCGGACCGTGGCAACGCCTCGCTCGGTCTCCGCCCGCCGGATGGAGGCGTCGGCCTCCTGGCGGGCCACCAGGGCGTTGTAGTGGTCGAGCACCTCGCTGGGGTCGCCGGCGAAAAGGGGCCGCCCGCGCTCGAGCAGGACGGCTCGGTCGCAGAGGCTCTTCACGGCGCCCGGGTCGTGGGAGACGAAGAGCAGGGCCGTCCCCGCCCCCAGAAACTCGCGGAGCCGGGCGTAGCACTTGTGTTGGAAGTAGGCGTCCCCCACCGCCAGCGCCTCGTCCACGGCCAGGACGTCGGGCCGTTCCGCCGTGGCTGCGCTGAAGGCGAGGCGCACGTGCATCCCCGAGGAGTAGGTCCTCAGGGGCTGGTCGAAGAAGGAGCCCACCTCCGCGAAGGCCTCCACCGCCGGAAGAAGCGTCTCGACCCGTGCCGGAGAGTGTCCCTGCAGCGCCAAGGCCACGGAGGCGTTCTGCCGCCCGGTGAAGTCGGGGTGGAACCCGAGCCCCAGCTCGAGCACCGCGGCGAGCCGCCCCGCCACTTCGAAGGTGCCCTCGGTGGGCGGAGTGGTCCCGGTGAGGATCTTTAGGACCGTGCTCTTGCCCGAGCCGTTGGCCCCCACGAGACCGAGGCACCGCCCCGGTTCCACCTCCAGGTCGAGGTCCCGCAGCGCCCAGTGCTCGGTGTGGCGCTTCGCCAGGCCGAAGGCGAGCCACTCGGCGGCCCGGTCCGCCGGGCGCCGGTAGAGGCGGTAGCGCTTGCCCAGGCCGCGGGCGTAGACGGCGGCGGTCACAGGACGTCCGCCATCTCGGCGCCCAGGCGCCGGAAGAGGAGGTAGGCGGCGCCGGCGGAGACGAGCGCCGCCAGGCCGAGGGGCGCGAGGGAGGCCCACGCGGGCCAATCCCCGCGCAGGACCACCTGCTGGAAGGCCCCGACCAGCGGCGCAAGGGGGTTGCGGGCGATCCAGGGTCGGACCGCCTCCGGGAGCGCCTCGACGGGGTAGACGATGGGGGTGAGCCAGAACCCCACCTGGAGCGCCACCGCCGTGGCGTGGGCCACGTCCCGCAGGTAGACGTGGAGGGTTCCGAGGATCACCCCGAGGGCCATCCCCAGCAGCCCCAGCAGCAGGGCAAGCGGAAGCCAGGCGGCGACGGCCCGGCCCGGCCAGCGGCCCGCCGCCGCCGCGACGGCCAGAAAG
>JAKAIJ010000138.1 GCA_021814355.1 Acidobacteriota bacterium | reverse complement strand
CACCCGAACCCCAAGAGCTTCAACCACGCCCTGCTCGAAACGGTGCAAGCGGGCCTAAAGGAGGCGGGCCACGCCGTGAAGGTCCGCGATCTCTACGCGGAGCCCTTCAAGTCGGTCCTGGACGCCGCCGACTTCACCCGGATCCTGGGCGGCTCCACGCCAGAGGACATCGCGAAGGAGCAGGCGCTGGTCGCCTGGGCCGAGGGTCTGGTTTTCATCTACCCCGTCTGGTGGTTCGGCCTCCCCGCCGCGCTCAAGGGGTGGATTGACCGCGTCTTCCTCCAGGGGTTCGCCTTCGCCTTCACGCCCGCCGGCGTCCAGGGGCTGCTGAAGCACAAGAAGGCCCTCGTGTTGAACACCACCGGCGGCCCCGAGGCCGGGTACGACGCCATGGCCGCGAAGGAGGTCATCGTCCGCCCCCTCACCGACGGGACCCTCAAGTTCTGCGGCATCTCGGAGGTGGCGGTGAAGACGTTCTGGGCCGTGACCACGGCCCCCGAGGAGGACCGGAAGGCCATGTTGGCGGAGGCCAGGGCTCTCGCGGGGACCTTCTGAACCGGGCGGAGGGGAGGGAGCCGGGCCGATGAACCCGTGGAGGACCCTATCGGGTCTCAGACGCGAGATCTGGGTCCTCTGCGCGGCGATGCTCATCAACCGCGCCGGAACCATGGTGATGCCGTTCCTGGTGCTCTACCTCAACCGGGAGCTGGGGCTGCCCGCGGAGCGCGCGGGGCTCGCGCTGACGGCCTTCGGCATCGGGTCCCTCGCGACGGCCCCCCTGGCGGGGCGCTTGGCGGACCGGATCGGCGCCCTGGGCCTGATGCGGCTCTCGCTGGTCCTCTCGGGGTTCCTCATCCTCGCGCTGCCGCTCGCCCGGACCTTTCCCGCGGTGCTCGTCATGACCTTCGCTTGGGCGGTGGCGGGGGAGGCCTTCCGGCCGGGGAACCTCGCCCTCCTCTCGGCCCTCGCCTCCCCCGAGCAGCGCAAGGCGGCCTTCGCCTTGAACCGGCTGGCCATCAACCTGGGGATGAGCGTGGGGCCCGCGGCCGGCGGGTTCTTGGCGGCCCTCTCGTTCGGGTGGCTCTTCTGGGTGGACGGCCTCACCACCCTGGCCGCGGCGGCGGTCCTGGTCCTCTTCCTCAGGGCCGGGGCGGTCCGGGCCGCGGCGGACGCCGCCTCCGGGCCGCGGGCAGGGAACGGGACGGCGCGGGGGGCGCTCCGGGACCGGCGCTTTTTGGCCTTCCTCCTGGCGCTGCTGCCGTCGGGGCTCATCTTCTTCCAGCTCACGGGAGCCCTGCCGCTCTACCTCGTGAGGGACCTGCACCTGCCGGAATGGGCCTTCGGCACGCTCTTCACGGTAAACACCCTGCTCATCGTCGCCCTGGAGGTTCCCCTCAACGCGGCCACCGCGGCGTGGCCCCACCGCGCGTCGCTCCCACTGGGGGCCCTCCTCTGCGGGGTGGGCTTCGCGGCCACGGGGCTGGTATCGGGGTTTTCCGGGGCCGTGGCCTCGGTGGTCCTCTGGACGTTCGGGGAGATGGTGCTCTTCCCGGGGAGCAGCGCCGCGGTGAGCGACCTCGCCCCGGCGTCGAGGCGGGGGGAGTACATGGGCCTCTACACCATGGTCTTCAGCCTCTCTCTGGCCGTGGGACCATATCTGGGGACTTCGATGCTGGAGCGGATGGGCCCGCGGGTCCTTTGGGGCGGGTGCGCCCTGCTGGGGACGGCCTCGTCCCTGGCGCTCTACGCCGTCTGGCGGGGATTCGTGCCGCCACTGCCGATGGCGGAGGAAATTCCGGCCGAAGCCTCGTGAAGGGAGCCCCGCGCGGGCGGGGCTCCCGGTGGATCCAAAATCCCTGCAAGAGGGAGAGGCTACCGCCGCCGAGTCGGGAACCCTCCGCCCGAGCCGGGCATGGAACGCGGCGCCGGGAAGGCGCGCGGGCCCGGGTCGGGACGCGGTCCGAATCCCGGCCGCTCGGGGAGCACGGCCCCACGGGAGCCCGTGTCGCGCTTGGAGGGTCGGGCTGAGGGCGCGGCGGGGGCCACCTTGCCGGCCGTGGCCGTCGGCGTGGGCGGGGCCGCGGGCGGCGGCGCCATCCCGGACGTCAGGTAGACGGCGCTCACGACCACCCAAGGGTCGCGGGCGATTCGGAACCCGCCCGCGGGCCAGCCGTTGGGGAGCCAGCCGTACCAGCCGCCGTACCAGCTGTCGTACCCCCAGCCGAGGGGGCTCATCCAGGGCAGGTAATACCACCCCAGGGTGTCCGAGATCAGCCAGGTCCTGAAGCCGCTCGAGGGCCAGAACCAGCCGAAGTCGAAGGGACTCCACTCGGCCTCCAGGAGATCGAAGTGGTGGAGATCTCCCCACGGCTCGATGGTCGAGGTCCTGGACCTGGCGTGGGGCGAGGAGGCGGGCTCAGCGTCGGCGGAAGCCCGCACCGCCTCGGGAGAACCCTTGGCCGGATCGGAGGCGGCCGGAGCAGCCGCCGGTTCCTGCGGGTTTCTGGATGGGTCTCCGGCGTACGGGGCGGTTGCCGCGGCGAACAGCGTCCCGGCGAGAAGAACGGTCACCCAACGGGTTCGGCTCATGGAACCCTCCTGCATGTCTCGGTGAAAATATAGGGCGCTGGAGGAGCGGGCGCAACCCCTTCCGCATTGCTCGGCGGTCCTGTCCGGGCTACCTTGCCCGCCGCGCAGGCTCCGGCGGGTCCGCCGGCAGGAGGGGAAGCCCCGCCTCTTCGCGGAGCGCGATGAGCTTCTGAAAGAGCTCCCTTCCCACCCAGGCGTCGGTGGCGGCGTAGCTCACCTGGCCCTGCGAGAGGGCCGGCGCCTCCCAATTGGAGGTCTGGGCCCCCTTGCCGATGCGGAACCCCAGCAGGTTGGCGGCGAGGGAGCGGAGCCCCGCCGCGCGGAGGCCCAGCGGCGCGGAAAGGGCGGTGAGGTCCAGAAAGCCCCCGGGGACGAAGGGACAGAGCGCCTGGAGGTCCCTCACGTCCCTCTCGAGGCCCACCCCAACCTTGAGCACCGAGCCCTCCTCCAGGAGCTGCCAGAGGGCGTTGGGCAGGGCGAGTCCCTTCAGCCGGACGAGGACCACGTGGTCGGCCCCCGCGAGCTGCACCAGCGCCGGGGGGTGGCTCTCCCCGCGCCGGAAGGCGGGGCGCGCCTCGATGTCGAACCCCAGGACGGGGTCCCTCCGCAGCGACGCGATGGCCGCCGGAAGGGTCCCCGCCGACTCCACGAGGAGGACCGGACCGTGGTAGGCCCGCATCGGCAGCGTGGCGATCTCCTCCCGCGTCAACTCCGGCGTGGCGGCTTGGGGGGGGGCCGCGCCCGTGGGAGGGCCGAAGGACGTCTTTTCGCGGGGCGGGCCCGCGGCGCCGCCCGCCGCGGTCTCAGCGTCGGCGGGCAAGGATCTCTTCCATCTGGTCCATGATCTCGTTCATCTCGGCCATGGCGGCGTCGAAGGGTGCGCTGGTGGTCATGTCCACGCCGGCGTCCTGGAGGAGGGCGATGGGGTACTTGGAGCAGCCCGACGAGAGCAGCTTCAGGTAGGCGTCACGGGCCCGGGCGGAGGCGGCCCTCGGCGAGCGCGAGCCCCGGCCCCGCACGCGAGCCTCCTCCTCGCGGACCGCCTTGGAGAGCGCGGCGGAGGCGGTCAGGGAGGTGGCGTACTGGTAGACGTAGAAGTTGTAGGCCCAGAAGTGGTGGATGTAACCCCACTCGGCGCCGCAGTAGTCGTCCACTTGGCAGACCCCATCGTCGTGGCCGTAATAGGTCCGCACGAGACCGAGGTAGAGCTTGGAGAGGGACTCGCCGGTGATGGGTTCGCCGCGCTCCGCCATGCGGTGCACCGCCAGCTCGAACTCGGCGAACAGGGTCTGGCGGAACAGGGTCTGGCGGAAGGCGTCCACCCGGGCGTTGAGCAGGAAGAGGCGCGTGTCGTCGTCCTTCGCGTGGGCCAGCATGTACCGGAAGAGCAGGCTCTCGTTGAAGGTGGAGGCCACCTCGGCCACGAACGTGGCGTGCTCGCTCGTGGCGTAGGGCTGGCTCCGGTTGGAGAGGTAGTAGTGCATGGAGTGACCCGACTCGTGAGCCAGGGTGGAGACGTCCGCGTAACGTCCGTTGAAGTTGAGGAGCTGATAGGGGTGGACGTCGTAGGCGGCGCCCTCGCTGTAGGCGCCAGACCGCTTCCCGGGGGAGGGGAACCAGTCCACCCAGCGGCTTTCGTAGCCGTGCTTCAGGGTCCCCACGTAGTCCGTTCCGAGCGGGGCGAAGGCCGCCAGGGTGAGCGCCATGGCCTCCTCGGGGGTGAAGTTCATCTCGACGCTCCTCACCGTCGGGGCGTAGAGGTCCTCGTAGCGCAGCTGCTCCAGCCCCATCATCCTCTGTCGCAGCCGCAGGTAGCGGTGGAGGGTCGGCAGGTTGGCGCGGACGTCCTTCAGGAGCCTCTCGTAGACCGCCACCGGAATGGCGTTCTCGTCCAGGGCGGCCTCCACGCAGCTCCCGTAGCCCCGGGCGTCCGCCACGTACTTGTGGGCCATCACCTGCCCGTAGAGCAGGGCCCCCAGCGTCCCCTTTACGGCGTCGTGGGCCTGGAAGAATTTTCGAAAGACCAGTAGGCGGTCGGCGCGGTCCGAAGAGGCGCGGTACTTGGCGAACGCGGAGGGGTCGAGGGTCACTTTGGTTCCGTCGGAGAGGGCCGCCTCGGGGTAGGGCAGCTCGGCCCCCGAATAGAGGGAGTAGACCGTGTCGGGGTTGGAGAGGACGTCGCCCGCCCGGGCCAGCACCTGTTCCACCTCAGGGCTCCGGGTGTGGGCCGCGCGTCGCAGGATGTCCTCGAGGAAGGGCCGGTAGTCCTTGAGCCGGGGCTCCGCCGCGAGGGCTGCGGCCACCCGCTCCTTCCCGAGCGAGAGCACCTCCGGGTCCAGGAAGGCGCCCGCGGCGTGGAGGGCGTTCATGAGTTGCTCGGCCTCCTGCTTCAGCGCGGCGTTCTCGGCCACGCGGGTGTCCTCGTCGCTGAGCTGCATGGCGTAGACGAAAAGCCGGACGGTCTCCTTCTTGAGTTCCATGTAGGTCTCGAGGCCGCGGTAGAGCGCCTCGGGGGAGTCGCCCAGGTGGCCCCTCGCCGCTTCGAGATCCTTGAACCGACCTTGCACCTCGGCCTTGCGCGCCCTCCACGCCTCCCGCGAGGGGAAGAGGTCGCCGAGGTCCCAGGTGTACTTGGGGTCGCGCTCCCCGCGCTCCAACGCACCCGCCGGGAGCGTCGTGGTCGCCAGCGCGAAAAACGCCAGTCCCGCCCAGATCCAGTTGCCCATCGCTCCCTCCCCCGCGCCAGCCGCGCCGTAACGCCCCGCGCCATAATTGTGCCACGAAAGCGCGGGGCGAGAAACGGCGGAGCTTTCGCCGAGGAAGGCGCCGCGGGGGACCGGAAGGCGCACGGGTTCCGCCCTCCGCGGATTCTTCCGTCCGGGCGCCTACCGCCCCTGCGCCTCCCCGGTCATGGGGACGAAGAGGACGGGCAAAACGCTCCGGCGGTCGAAGGAGCCGTCGAGGCGCCTCTCGATCAGGAGCAGCTCCTGCCACGCCGCGCCCACGGGGACGACGAGGCGGCCTCCCGGGGCGAGCTGGTGGAGCAGCGGCTCGGGGATGCGCGGCGGCGCGGCCGTGACGAGGATGGCGTCGAAGGGGGCGTGGTCGGACCAGCCGCGGTAGCCGTCGCCGCAGAGCACCGAGACCCGGCCGAAACCCAGGTCGCCGAGGCGAACACGAGCGGCGTCGGCCAGCGGACAGAGAATCTCCACCGAGTAGACCTCCGCCCCCATCTCGGCGAGGACGGCGGCCTGGTAGCCCGACCCCGTGCCCACCTCCAGGACCCGCGACCCGGAAGCCGGCCGCGCCAACTGGGTCATGAGGGCGACGATGTAGGGCTGGGAGATGGTCTGGTCCATCCCGATGGGCAGCGCCTGGTCGGCGTAGGCGGCCCCGCGGTAGGCGGGGGGGACGAAGCGGTGGCGCGGCACTTTCCCCATCGCCTCCAACACGGCTGGGTCCGTGATGTCCCGTCCCCGAAGCTGGGTTTCGACCATCCGGGCGCGGTCCCGGGTGAAACCCGCCTCCGGGTCCACGGGCGCGGGCGCGGTGGCTGGAACCGGCCCGGCCGCAGGCTTTCCGGCGGGAGGCCGCTCGGTCTCGCAGGCCGCCAGCGCGGCCAGCAGGCCGAGCGCCCACGGGGCGGGGACGGACCATCGGGCAAGATCACGGGGGGACATGGGGCGCTCCCGAACCGAGCATACGCCCCTCCGCGCTTTCCGTGAAAGGGAGGCTCCGCGCGCGCGGCCGCGCCCTATTTCCGGATAGGCCCTAAAAGGGTTGCGCGGGGCGGTCCGCCGGAGAATACTTATAGAGAGCGGGGGCTGGATGCGGCGTTGGATGGCGGGATTCTTCGCGGCGGGGCTGGCCCTGGGTCTCTGGGCCCGGGAGCCGTCGCCTCCGCCTCGCCCCCTGCCCCCACCGGGCTCCGCCCCCTGCCCGGGGCGCCTGCGGGAGATCCGTCCCATCCTCCTTCCCCCCGAGGTCAGGGAGGCCGTCGCGCCGCTGCCGTCGCCCGACGGCCGCTTCCTCGCCTTCACGGCGCCCGATTTCAGGGGGTTGTGGCTCCTGGACCTGGCCACCTCCCAGGTACGCACCCTGAGCGAGGCGCCCGGCGCGGGGTTCAAGGCGCGCTGGGCCCCCGACGGCTCGGCCCTCGCCTTCCGCACCGCGACGGGGGGCGACCGGCCCCTCTTGCGCATCGTGGTGGCCCATCCCGACGGGGTCACCGAGACCGCCACGCCGCTCCTGCGGGAGCTCTCGCTCCCCTGGTGGGAGGGGCGCACCCTGCGCTTTTTCC
>JAKAIJ010000137.1 GCA_021814355.1 Acidobacteriota bacterium | reverse complement strand
GGCGCTGCGTGGGGTGGCACGCCACGCAGTCCACGCCCTTGTGGGTGGAGGCCTTCCACTGGTCCACGTAGGGGGTCATGTAGTGGCAGCGGCCGCAGAACGCCGAACGGCGCGCCGCCACGTCCACGAAGAACCAGCCGCCCGCCAGCAGCAGGACGACGGCGCCCGCCAGGAGGACGGCCCACCGTTTCCGCGAGGGGGTCATCGGTCACCTCCCGGGCGGCGTCCCGCCAAGGGAGCGAGGACTTTTTCCACCGGCTCGTCATCCTCGGAGGTTCTTCCCGCGGTTCGCCACTCCTCGAACTCGAGCGGGTGCTCGTCCTTGAACTCCTCCACGGTGATCTTCCCGTGCCACCAGGTGAGGCTCCCCGGGAATCGCTTCGGGTTGAAGTGGACGTTGTAGAAGTGCCAGACCACGATGGCGAGCGTGGCGAGCAGCGCCTCGTCCGAGTGGGCCTCGCGCGAGATGTCGAAGACTGACTTGGGCAGCTTGGGCAGGAGCCCGCCGATCGTGGAGTCGGGGACGTAGGACCAGAGGATGTAGCCCGAGCCGAGCATGACCACCATGCCCCAGTAGACGGCCCAGTAGTCGAACTTCTCCACGTAGGAGAAGCGCCCGTAGAGGGGGCGCTCCTTCTTGAACCCGAGGAAATAGAGGATCTGCCGGAAGGCGTCCTTGGCGTCCTGGGGCCGCATGATGAGCAGGCCGAAGTCGCGGCGCCCGTTTTCCGAGAGGGCCGTGTAGAAGAGGTGGTAGGCGGCGATGGCGGTGAGGCCCAGCGCGCCCAGCATGTGCAGGTTGTGGAGCACCCCCCGGCCCGCCACGTGGGCGATCCACGAGAAGACCCCCACGTCGTAGAACTTGATGGGGAGCCCCGTGACGATCAGCAGGACGCAGCTTGCGAAGAGGACCATGTGCTGGATCCTCAGGTGCAGCGTGAGGCGCTCCACGCCCTTCTCGTGGTGCTCCCGCCTGCGCCGCGCGCGTGCCTCGGCCTTCGCGGCCCGCTCCCTCTCGTCGGCGAAGCGGCGGCAGACGCGCCGGGCGTCGCCCGCCGCCTCCGCGGGCAGGACCTCGATCAGCCGTGCCTTCAGTCTTGCCGCCTCCGCCGCGTCCAGTCCTTCGGGGACTGCATTCCCGAGGGCCTCCGCCACGCGGGCCGCCACCTCCCCGGCGACGAACTCCGCGTCCTCGCGCCGCCAGCCGCCGTCCGTCGTGGTCATGGGGTCTCCCCGGCGGGTCCGGCCCCGCCCTCGGCCCGCCGCCGGCCCTTCATTTGCCGGTAGAGGTCCATGAGGATGTGGACGAAGAGGCCCGCCAGCGTGCCGATGGTCAGGACCTTGAACCCGAGCGACACCCAGTAGACCACCCCCGCCGACCGGTCCTTGGGGTTGAGGTGGATCCGCCCCTTGGCGAAGTTGGCGTTGGCGCCCGGGTGGCACCGGCCGCAGGTCCCGGGGATGTTCGCGGCGGCCACCGTGGAGCGGGGGTCGTCCTCGGGCAGGATCTCGTGCGCCGTGTGGCAGGAGGAGCAGTTGGCCGCCTTGAGCACGCCGAACTCGTTGGCGATGCCGTGGAAGGACTCCTGGTAGGTGGCGACCTGCTCGGCCTTCACGCCGTACTTCTCCATGATCGCAACCTTCGAGTGGCACCGGGCGCAGGTGTTGGAGACGTTGCCGGCGTTCACCGAGGAGGAGGTCTCCTCGGGCCTGGCGATGGTGTGCTCCCCGTGGCAGTCGGTGCAGACCGGGACGTCCTTCACGCCCCTGGCGAGGGCCTTCCCGTGGACCGACTCGCGGTACTGGGCGTAGACCTGGAGGTGACACGCGCCGCACACCTGGGGGACGTGGGCGTGGGCGACGTTGGACCGGCCGTTGTCGCCCGGCAGGATGTTGTGGTCCCCGTGGCAGTCCTGGCAGACGGGCGCCTTGGTGTTGCCCGCCTTCAGGGCCTTGCCGTGGACGCTGTTCTCGAAATCGAGGTACCGCTCGCCCTGCGGGGCCCCCGCGGTGTTGCCCTCGTAGTGGCACCGGCGGCAGTTGACCCGCTGCGGCCGCTCCTTGTGGGGGACCTCGTTGACGTCCGCGTGGCACTCCACGCAGCGGCGCTCCTTGTGCGAGGAGAGCCTCAGGAAGGTGGGGTCCACGAAGAGGTCCAGGACCTGGCCCGAGGAGAGCACCTTCTTGAACCCGGGCTTCCCGTGGCACCCCAGGCAGCGCAGGTCCTCCTGGCCGGCGGCCGGAACCTCCTGGGCCCGCGCGGCGGCGGCGCCGAGCAGAAGGAGCGCGAAGAGGGCCGCCAGTGGGCGGGCGGGTCTCATGCCGCCCCCTCCCCCTCCTCGCTACGGTGCTGGCGGCGGTAGATCTCCGCTTTCATCCTCCCCGTCAACCACGCGGGATTCATGGGGAAGTTCCCGTTGGCGAGGTGGACGTCGTAGAGGTGCCAGAGGATGAGCACCACGAAGATGAGCTGGGCCTGGTTGGAGTGGAGGACGAGCACGAGGTTCCGGACCCAGAGCGGGAGATAGGCCAGGGAGCCCGGCCCCTGCCAGAGCAGGAGGCCCGAGCCCGTCATCAGCGCGCATCCCGCGACGATGCCCCAGTATTGAAGCTTTTGGAGGGGGGTGAAGCGGCCGTACCGCGGCGCCTCGCCCTTTCCCGTCAGCTCGTAGGCCATCCCCCGCCAGGCCTGGCCGAAGTCCGTCCGGCGCAGGGCCAGGCCCCGGAAGTCCCTCTGGTGGCTCCTGGACAGGAGGAGCCCCGTCGCGTGGAGCAGGGCGGCCGCCACGAGTCCGGCGGCGGCCCACTTGTGCAGGACCAGCGTGCCGTCGGGGCCCGCGAGCTTGTAGTACCGCGCCAGTCCAGAGCCGATGAGCAGGCAGACGCACAGAGCCAGCAGGCCGTGCTCCAGCCGCTGCCACAGTGACATCCGCTCGACGGTCTCGCCCCTCTCCCCGGCCATGCTCTCCCCCCGTTCTTCGCGATCGCGGCGTACGGCCGCGCGACCATCCGGGACTCCCAATCCCCGGCTAGGCTTTCTTTTCGGACTCCATCCGCTCCAACTCCTCGGGGTGTTCGTGCTCCATGCTTCGGCGGGTCATCCCGCCCGTGATCCACGTGGGGTTGAACGGCGGCCGGTCGGTGTGGACGAACACCGCGTAGAGGTGCCAGATGAGGATGGACGAGGCCGCCAGCACCGCCTCGTAGAAGTGGACCATCTCCGCCGCCGCGTACCCCCAGGAGGGCAGGACGTGCGCGGCCCACGCCTTAAACCAGAGCACAAGCCCGGTCAGGACCATCACGGCCGTGCCCCAGACGAGCGCGAGGTACTCGGCCTTCTCGGCGTAGCTGAACCGTCCGAAGCGCGCCTCGTGGGGCGCCCGCCCCAGGAACCACCCGAGCTGGGCGAGGGCGTCGCGCAGGTCCCGCAGCTTCGGAACCATCTCCTTCGCCAGCTGCCGGCCCCGGACGCTGAACGCGAGGTAGCCCACGTGGTAGAGGGAGTCCGCGATCATCAGGACGCCCGCGATGCGGTGGATCAGGCTGCGCGCGTCGAAGCCGCCCGGGATGACCCGGAAGGGCCAGCCCCAGGCCGAGTAGGGGTACTTCAGGGCGAACCCCGTGAGAACCAGCAGGAAGAAGGTGGCCAGCAGTCCGAGGTGCTGGAGGCGCTCCGCGGCGGTCATCCGCGTGTAGATCAGGAGCGGCCGCAGCACCCTCAGCGCGTCGCGGTACCGGCGCACGAAGTCGAGCGCCTGATGGAGCGCCATGCCCCCCAAGGTCCCCGCGATAACGATGAGGTAGAACCAGCGGATCCAGTCGAGGACCCGGTTCTGGGAGACCGCCACGTTCTGGTGGATGCTGATCCTGGAGAAGGCCGCGCCGGCGCCGGGGTGGCACTTGCCGCAGGTGGCCGCGAGGTTCGCGGGGTTGATGGTGGAGGCCGCGTCGCTGCTGGGAAGGATGTTGTGGATGCCGTGGCACGAGGCGCAATTGGCCACGTTGGTCTTTCCGTACGTGGACGCGAGTCCGTGGAAGGAGCCCTGGTAGGAGGTGACCCGGTCCCTCGGGAGGTCGAAGCGGTCGGCCAGCCGGAGGGACGAGTGGCACTGGGCGCAGGTGCTCTCGGCCACGTTCACCGGGTAGACCCGCGAGGTGGGGCGCTCCTTGCCCTCGATGTCGTGTTCGCCGTGGCAGTCCGCGCAGGACGGGGACTCCAGGCGGCCCGAGGCCAGGGCCGACCCGTGGATGCTCTTGACGTATTCGTCTCGGACCGCCCCGTGGCACGTCCCGCAGGTGGCGGGGACGTTCCTCTTGTTCACCGGGGACGCGGCATCCGTCGCGGAGAGAATCTTGTGGGCGCCGTGACAGGCGGCGCACGTGGCCACCTTCCTGTCCGAGCCGACGGCGGCCGCCCTCCCGTGCTCGCTCCGGAGGTAGCTCTTGAGCGGGTTGGCGACGCGGACCCCGAGCGCCCTCATCTTCTCGCTGTCACCGTGGCAGGCGCCGCACGTGGCCGCGACGTTCGCCTGGTTGGAGGCCGAGTTGGCGCTGGACTTGGGCAGGATCCGGTGGGCGCCGTGGCAGTTTACGCAGGAGGGCACGCTGGCGGCCGCGGGCCCCTTCGGGGCGTGGACGCCCGCCGCGAGCTCCGCGGCCAGCTCCCCGTGGCATGTGCAGGCCACCCGGGGAAGCTTCTCGGCGTGCGGGATCTCGGCGACGCCCCCGTGGCAGTCGGTGCAGGCCAGATCCTCGTGGACGGTTCCCTTCAGGCTGTCCGACGTGACCTGAAGCGAGAGGCCCTCTCGCCCCCCCGCGGCCCAGAACCTCAACCCTTCTTCGTGCTTTTCGGACGCCATGGCGGCGTCCGCGTGGCAAGAGGAGCACTCCTGATTCGGGTCGGGCCTCTTCGGACCGCTCCCCCACGCGGCGCACGCGCAAAGCAGCAGGACCGCGGTCCCGAACCCGCACCGTCTTCTCATTCGGGCCCCCCCCGAAAGAGTGGGGGTGGGTTATCGTGAACCCACCCCTTTGGGCAGAACAGCGGGAACAGCGCTCTCTGGTTCCGACCGACCCTCGAGGAGCGGATCCCCCAGAAGCTCCTCACCCCTTCGGGTTCATGTCTAGCGCAAGAACCGTACCACTACCATCCTAAGTTGGAATGATACCAGAATCAAGAGGATCGAGAAGAGAAGGGGCCACCCTCGCGCCGGAGGGCGGGGCATTTCACCCAGCTCCTGGGGCAAATGGCGGGAAGTTCCCCAGGAAGTGGAGCCTCCGAAATGGCAACGGGGCGGCCCGGAGGCCGCCCCGCCGCTCGGGTCCTTGCGCGCCCGCAATCCGCTACGGGCAGACGCCGGTGCTGTTCAAGGTCCGCGGCCCCGCCGTGGCGTTGCCCGCCGTCCCCTCCCCAGCTCCGTTGTACGCCGTCACCAGGAACCAGAGGAAGCTCCCCGCCGCGGGCTGGTCGTTCACCCCGTTCAGGTTGAAGGTCAAGAGCGCCCCGTCGTACCGCGTGCAGGAGTCGGTGGTGGCCGTCAGCAGGTTGGGAAGGTTCCCCGGCGTGCCGCGGTAGAGCCGGTATCCCGTGGCACCCGTCGCCGCCTGCCAGCTCATCGTCGTCTTGTCCACCGCCCAGCTCTGCGCCGTGGCCGAACTGGACCCCGGAGAGACCTCCGGAGGAGGCGCGCCAGCTCCGGTCGTGCAGGTCCCGGGGATGGCGACGTTGGTGATGGAGATGTCGTCAATCCACCACCCCGTCCCAGTCACCGAGACGTCCGAACTGAGGTTCCAGCGGACCATGACGCTCGCGCCCGCCGGCAGGGTGGCCGTGTACGAGGCGTAGGTGAGGTTGGTGCCCGAGAAGTAGGTCTGGCCGGCGGGGAAAGCGCACGCGTCCCCCGTGTTGGTAACGTTGAGCGGGTAGGTGGTCACCGTCAGGCGGGCCCAGGTGGTGCCACCGTTGGTGGAGAGCTCGACCTGCCCCTTGTCCCAGTTGTTCTCGATGTCGTACTTCGACCAGAAGGTCAGCGTGCCGCCGCCCGCGGCGACGTTCAGCACGGGCGTCGTCACGGCCGCGCACATGTTGTTGGTGTAGGTCCCCGTGGCGTAGCACTTGGGGGCCGTGCGGCCTCCCGTGGCGGCGTTGGTCCAGGTGGGCGTCGCCGTGAGCTTGGCCGCGCCCGTGTCGCCGCCGTCGTCGGTCCAGGTGCCGGTGGTCAGGGGGCCCGTCGGGGCGCCCGACTGGGTCACCGTGTTGGCGTCCTCCACGCCGTTGGCGCTGTCCACGGCGCGGACGATGTAGTAGTAGGTCGTGCCGTTGACGAGGCCGTTGGTGTCGCTGTAGGTGGTGGTCGCCACGCCGGCGGCGATGCGGTTGGCCGGGGCGGGCGTGAAGGGGGAGGTGGTGCTGCGGTAGACGTTGTAGCTCACCGTGCCCGCGCAGTTCGAGCTGCCCGCGGCCCAGGAGAGGTTCAGCGTGCAGGTGGCGTTCGCCGGATTGGTCACGGAGGCGAGCCCCGCGAAGTTCGGCGGGGCGTTGCAGGTGCCCGTGGCCGTGCCCGAGGCGCAGCCCGACTGGGCCGATTCGCACCCGCCGGTGGAGTCCACTGCCGAGACCTTGTAGGAGTAGGTGACCGTGCCGCTCACGGTGCCGTCCGTGTAGGGGGAGGCGGTGACGCCGCTGGCCAGGAGGGAGTAAGTGCCGCCGGGGCAGGCGCCGAGGGCGCGGTAGATCTTGTAGGTGGCGCCCGCCGGCGTCCCGGCCGTCCAGCTCACCCGGAGCTGGTTAAGGCCGGGCACGGTCACCGTGCCGATGGTGGGGACGCCGGGGGTCGTGCAGGGCGAGGGCGTCAGCGTCACGCAGTTGCTCATGGCGCTGGGGGGGCAGGAGCCCGTGCCCTTGGCCTGGATCACGTAGTAGTAGGTCACCCCGTTGGCGAG
>JAKAIJ010000003.1 GCA_021814355.1 Acidobacteriota bacterium | reverse complement strand
GAATCTCCTAAAGAGGATCGCCACGTAGAGAAGAAAACACCAATCCCCTTGACACCGGAAGTCATATCAACGCCCGCGTTCAGCGGCCGCTGCACAGGCCTGAAACCCAACGCCCGCCTAGCGTGTAGCACAGCCGGGACCGGTCCTCTGGAACGCGTTGTTAGCCCTTCTTAAGGTTACAGATCCGGTGAGCGAGATTGGCGTTGTCGGGAACAGTCTGCCCGCCGAGCCAGTACCTGGCATCGTGATCCATCACGGCGTCGTCGATAAGGGAAATCCGGTTTCCGCACAACTTGCACGTTGGCTCAGCGTCGAACATCTCCTTCTTGAGCTGCCGGGAGAAGGCCCGTCTTACGTCTTGGGCTTGAGTTGCGCCCATGATGTCATCGAGGCGCTCAAGCCAACGCTCGAAGGTATACTTGAGCCTCGTCGACTCTCCCGTTGCGCGTCTGACCCTGTCAACCCAAGTGGCATCCGAGTTGATCAGGTCAATGTAGCCCTCATAGATGGAGTCGGCTCTTTGGGCTACTTGCCCCAGGTCGTACTTGGCGAACGATGTCGATATGACCTGGAATATGGCGGCGTTCGGGCGTGTGGACCACTCCCCTGAACTGTACTTTCCGGGCTTGGCAATATCGCTCTTGAGACGGAACGCGGTCTCGCCAAATACAGTCAGGGAAGCTTTCATACACTTCTCAAATACTTTCCGGTACTCCTGAAGCTTGGAATCCGGACAATCTTGGTATGTTGCAAGAAACTCGTTCAGAAAGCGCTTGAGCCCGAGCGTGCACTTGAGATGCGTCCTTTCGTAGAATGCCAGGAATCTCAACACGAGTGCCCGGTCCTGCATCCTTTTATGGAAGGTCTTCTGACTTACCGCCTTGATGAAGTTGTCGTTCTTGGATAGGTCTTTGATCAGAGCGTTCAGACTGCCACGATAAAGGCAGTTTCGGATTTCCATGTCATTGAGCTTCACGCCACCGGTATTCAATCGCTCGAAGACTATGAAATGGATGTCTCCGGAACTGTCCGACAACTCAAAGGACCGAAGGATGGAGTCCTCGAGCTTGTTCTGGACTTCCTTGGGAAGTTTCGCGAAGGTCTTGCCGCGGTAATTGTCCAAGAGGTCGAGGCGATGCAACTTGTACTGGTTATCGAAGAAGTTGAATACAGATGTAAGCCTCTGCAGGCCGTCGATGACCTCGTATTTGCCTTGGTCGTTCTTGGCCAAGTAAATGACCGGAACGGGGATGTCGAGGAGGAATGATTCGATTAGCTTCGATGCCCTCGTGGTGTCCCAGACGTAGTTCCTTTGCCATTCTGGATCGATGACGATCCTTCCTGACTTGTACCACCTGAAGAGTTCCGAAAGACTGCGGTCCGCTTTGTCGAGGACGAACTTCTTCGCGGGCGAGATGGCGTTGAGTTCGCCTTCGTCCATGCCCTCGACGGATTCCTGCTCGTCCTCGTCCTCGGAATTGGAAGCCCCTTCAATGATATCGTCATTCATGTCCATCTCCTTTTTGGGCTAACATATATTGGGGCTATGCACATCATTCAACCTACGTCTACCTGTTGTGGTCTGATTAGCGCGGTGTAAGGTTTCGGTGGGACCATGACCGCCTGCTGGGCCAGGCGGAAGAAGAGCTTGCCGCGTGACCTGGATGTCCTCCTGTTGAACCGGAAGGTGAACTCGTCAAGGTAACTGTCGAGATGGTTGTGGCTGATGGCCCCTTGATGTGTGCCCAGCACCCAGCGTTTGAACAGGGAGGCGACACGGTGGACGCGTGGGAGCAAGTGGTCGCCAGACCGCTTTTGGATCTCCGGTAGATGGACGTAGCCCTCCAGGCCCAGGTAGGCGGACCACCCATCCGTCCGCACCGTGCTCCCCTTTGCCACGGATCGCCCGATGAATCCGTGTAAGCTGGCCCTGGTCTGGTCCGGGATGCGCTGCATCCTGATCCTGCCGATCCCCGCACCGTTTTCCTCTGCGGCAACGATGATCAGGGCTTTCGTGACCGTGAGCCTCCCGGCCACGCCCTGTTCTGCTCCTCCCCAGAATGTCTCGTCTACCTCGACCGTACCCCGCAGCTGCTCCCGGCCCGGACGCACCATCGCCGCCCGGAGCTTCTGCAGCATGGCCCAGGCGGTCCGATAGCTACCGAGCCCGAGAACCCGCTGAAGGCCCAACGCGCTTACCCCGCCTTTCTGGCTGGTCAGGTACCACATCGCCCGAAACCAAGTGGCCAGCGGGAGGTGAGTGCCTTGGAAGATGGTCCCGGCGAGGACCGATACCTGCCTCCGGCATCCGCGGCACAGCTTTCGCCCGCCGCCCATCTCCCAGTGTTCCGCCGTCCCGCACCCTGGGCACCTGAAGCCATCTGGCCACCGGAGCCTGGCGAGGTATTGCCTGCATTGCTCTTCGGAACTGAATCGCCGCTCGAACTCCATCACGGTTCCAGGGTAATCCTCGGCCATGCCCCGACACTATGGGTTGGGGGTGGTTGAGTCAAGTGCATAGCCCCATCACGTTTTTCGAACTCACCCACATCTTTCGTGATATCAATCCTTCAGGCCCCACGGGTCGGCATCCTTCCCGTTGAGCCGCCGTGTTAGCCTGCCCAACCAAGCCTGGTGACGTTCCGCATTACCACCTACATTACCCCATTTTCCAAGGGGCCCACAACATCCCCGCTCTTCCGTGCTCATTTTAGCTCTTAACCGGACACGGCGGTCCTCTCCGCGATTCGCCTGGCTGCTCGAGCGTTCCTGCACGCCATTCCGGTGTTCCTATGCGCCACTCCGGTGTTCCTACTGGCCTCTCCAGCGTTCCTGCTCACCGCTCCGGCATTCCTACGCGCCGTTCTGGCGTTGCTACCGACGTAGGAATCCCAGATAGGGCGGCAGGCGTGATGAATAGGGTCGTAGGAACCCTGGAACAATCGGTAGGAGCCGTGAATGGGGCGGTAGAAACCATGGATTGGTCCGTAGGGGGACCGAAACGGTCCACAGGAATCATACCAAGTTGCGCTCTATCGTGCACGATTCGCCTTCCGGAGCTTCGCTTCGGAAGGCGGCGTTCCGCGCGGATCGGGCCAGATCCGAGGAAAGCGAGCGGGCCGCGCCGAGTCGTACTGGGACGTACGTCGCAGGCGCTGGCCCGCGACGCTTGACGAAGGAGATGGTCCGAGACTCGCGGCGCGAAGAATCGGGTGGGGGGGGGCGGCAGGAGCGGAGGAGGCTGGAGCGCCCGAAGGGCCAGGGCTCGCGAGACCGGCTCGGAGAAGGATTTCCCAGCGGAAAGCCCCAAGCCTATCCTTCGACGAGATGGCCGCGAGTCCCGGAAGGTGCGAAGCACCCTCCAGCCTCAGCGTCTATTTTTGATCGCACCGTTTGGTATTACAGGTTCTACCTACCGGGGGAGGCCACCGCGCTTGGCCTCCCCCGGAACCCCCACCCGCATACAGAGTGCCGGACTTCCGGCGCTCTGTATACTACCCCGACGGCAGTAGAAACCTCGGGGCCGGGTTTGCACGCGGGAGCCGGGAGTGCTATCTTCCTCCCAGGTCACGGGAGGGGGCTGTCTGGCCGGACGCGGTGGGGTGCCGCGCCGGGAGGAGGATTCATGCGCCGGCCCGTTTCCCCGCTGGTTCTCGTCGCACTGCTGGCCTTCACGCCGCTCTCCGGATTCGCGGACAACGTCGCCCCGCCCAAGGACGACGACCTCGCCGCTCTCGCCGCGGCGGCCGGGAAGGCTGCCGAAGCCTCCAGGGCATGCGACCCCAAGGCGTGTCCCCAGTTCGACTGCGACGCGGCGGGAGCCCTCTGCGCCGGGCTCGACGACGCCCGCGCCTCCCTCTACGACATGCTCGCCCGCCTCAAGGAGGCCGCCGAGGACAACCTCTCCCACATGCAGGAGCTTCAGTACAGCCGCGACATGACCCTTCTGGACCAGCAGCGGCACGACGAGGCCCTCGCGCTCTCCAAAGCCCTCTCCCAGAGCGGCAAGGTCCTGCTCGACCTGGCCTCCATCGTGGACGCCGCCAAGACCCTCTCGGACCTCAAGGAGATCTACGGCGGGGAGAACCTGGGCTACCTGAGCCAGGCGGACCAGTGGGCTCTCGCGGCGAAGACCACCGACCAGATGATCGAGCTGGCCAACAACGGCATCGGCGCCGTGGACGACGCCATGGCCCTCAAGACCGGCTCGGGCTTCGTGCCGAAGGAGACGGCGGACCTTCAGATCTACAAGGGGATGTTCTCCGACGTGCTGGGGGCCTGCCTCGACTTCCGGGAGAAGTACAAGCTCTGGTCCGAGATCACCGTCGAGGGGGCGGGTCCGAGGACCCTGGCGAGGCACGCCATGAGCCTTCCCGAGCGGACCGCCGCGATGAAGGGGCTGAAGGCCTCGGCCAAGAGCCTGGGACAGCTCGCCGGGAAGCTCCTCGGGGTCTGGGCCGACAAGGAGCAGGAGAAGCTCCAGAAGCGGATTGACGAGGACATCGAGTCGCTCAAGGGGCTGGACGCGGCCCTGGCCTCGGCGCACCGGGACGACATGCGGCTGGTCCAGCGGCGCCTGGCGGCGCAGCGGGCCCTCGACGCGCTGCGGGCGGCCTACGAGAAGGCCTACCGCTGCGGGGCCGCCTGTCCAGGCGTCCTCGGCCCCTCCCCTCCGAAGACCACCTTCGGCGAAACCTACGGGAGGGCGCTGCGCACGGGCGCCACTTACGGCGAAGCGCTCAGGGACTACAACGCCCGGCTCGGCCCGATGGCCGCGAGGATCGAAGGCGCCGCCGCCCGGTTCAGCGTCACGCCGGGCAAGGAGCCGAGCCTCGCTGCGACCCCCAGGACGGTGCCGCCCGGCGGGGCGGTCTCGGCCCAGTACCTGATCGGCGACTGCCCCGCCACCGAGGGGGCGCGCCTCCAGCTCATGGGCGAGAGCGGCGCCCCCGAGGACCTAGGCGAGGCCAAGCGCGGGGAGAAGGGCACCGCCAAGGCCACGGCCCCCAAGGACCCCGGGGAGTATACCCTCCGCATCGTGGACAGCCACATGGCCACCCTCATCTCCGACACCTTCCGCGTCGCCCGGGAGAGCTGCTCCCTGGCGGGCACGTGGGCGGCGACCTACAAGGGCGCCGCGCTGCGCGTCCGGATCGCCCAGTCGGGCGACCGGGTCGTCGCCACGCTGGAGACCCCCTGGGGCGTCTATCTTCCCGCCGGCACGGAGGCGTTCTCGGGGAGCTATGCGGCAAAGGCGTTCTCCGCCCAGCAGAGCTGCGCCTACCCCAACTACGACAGCCCCTTCAAGGTCGCCGCCCTCATCACCATGGCCGATTGCGCCCACTTCACCGAGGCGCTCGCCGACCCCGCAAGCTGCAGCGACGGCGGGTTCCCCATCTCGTGGTCGAAGGAGTCCCCATGAAACGCGCAGGGATCTTGATGTTCCTTCTGACTCTCTGCACCCCTCTGTGTGCCGACGCACCCGCGGTGGGGTTCTGGGTCCTCGACTCGGCGGCCCACGCGCGGCTGGAGAAGGAGCTGGCCGCACCCGGGCCCGGCACGCCCGCGGCGCTGTCGGCCGCCGCGCTCGCCGCGGGGCATCTCGACTTTCCCGGGGCCTTCGTGGTCAAGTCCAGGACGCTGGAGATCTCCGTGTACGCCCGCAAGGGGGGCGCGGGGGGAGGGCTTCTGGACATCCGGGTCTCCGTGAAGGCGTCCCCCGACGGAACCCCCATCCGCTTCGTCAAGCAGGGCTGTGCGCTCTCGAGGGACTACCTCTGCCTCCTCTCGGAGGACAACGCCGGCTGTTGGCTCGTCCTGCAGCGGCAGAACCTTCTTCAGTGACGGAGCCGCGCCGGAGCGCGGTCCGCGCAGGAGCGATCCCCGGCCGGGAGCCGCTCCCACCGCTTCCGGCATGGAGCGAAGGGGAAAGGTGTTTTCGTCGGCCGGGGCCGCGCCGAAACTGGCCCCTCTACGCCGCTGGAGGTACACTTCTTTCATTACGAGGGAGACGGCCATGTTCGGGATTCCCCACCTTCATCCCCTCTTTGTCCACTACCCCGTCGCGTTTCTGATCCTGGCCGCGGGCACGGCCTCTCTCTGGCTGGCCCTCGGGACGCCCCTCTGGCGGCAGATGACCGCGGTTCTCCTGCTGGCGGGGACCCTAGGCGCCTTCGCCGCATACTACACGGGCGACGACATGGCCGACGCGTTCGCCAAGCGCCCCGCGGTGAAAGCTTTAGTGGACCGCCACGAAGACGCTGCCTTGTGGACGCTGATCGCCGCCGGCGTCGCAGGGGGGGCCTTCATCGCGGCTTCCATTCAGCAGGCCTCGGTGGACAAGAAAGGCCTTCCCGGCCCAGACCGCAAGGCGCTCGTGCGCACCCTTCTGTTGCTCCTCGCCCTGGCCGCCGCCGGGCTGGTGGCCTACACGGGCCACCTGGGGGGGACCATGACCTGGAGCACGGCTTACGACAAGGCTCCGGCGCAGGTCCAGGCCCCCACATCCCCGGCACCCCAGAACGTGCCCGCCAAGCCATGACGCACGCGCAGCGGCGGGCCGGAGCTCTGGCGGCGGGCCTCCTCCTGGGCCTCTGGCCGCTCCTTCCCTTCCGAGCCGACGCGGACGTGTCGCGGGAGCAACAGCTCTACGAGGCGTGCGTCCGCAACGACCTCATGGCCGCCAAGTCGCTCCTGCGGGACGGCGCCAACCCAAACACCTACACGGAGAAGGGCGAGACCCCCTTCCAGGCGGCCGTGGTGAACGGCAACCGGGAACTCGTGGAGGCGCTTCTGGACGCCGGAGTCTACCTCAACAGCCCGCTCCGCAACGGCTACTACGGACTCCAATACGCCATCCTCTACAGCAACCAGGGGCTCAACCGGCTGGCCGGGGCCCTTGCCGGACGCAATCCGCTCGGAGGAGCCCACGAGGCCATCGTCCGGCTCCTTCTGGACCGGGGCGCGGACCCCAACGGCGCGCCGCCTGGCACGTCCCCTCCCCTCATGCTGGCGGCCCTCGCGGGCAACTCCACCGTGGTCGAGTTGCTGCTGGACCGCGGGGCCGACCCGGAGGTGATCGCGCCCGACGGGACCACCTCCCTCCACGTGGCCGCCGCCCTGGGCCACCCCCAGGTGGTCCGGCTCCTGCTGCAGCGGCGGGTCCGCGTCCAGGCCATGACCGACCAGGGAGCCACGCCGCTCCAACTGGCGGCGGCCTGCGGCGACCCGGCCCTGGTGAGGCTGGGGGACGCCGAGGAGGCGCTGCTCTCCGAGAAGGTGGCGGGGGCCGCCCGGGGGCGCGGCCACGCCGACATCTGTCAGGCCCTGCTCGCCAGGGGGGCCAACCCGAACGCCGGCGATTTCAAGGGCGAGACGCCCCTCATGATCGCCGCCGCCGCGGGCGACACCCAGATCCTCCTGGACCTTCTCACCTGGGGCGCCAGGATCGAGGCGCGGGACGGCGAGGGCGCCACAGCTCTCATGCATGCCGCCGCCCGCGGGAAAACGGAGGCGGTTCGGTTCCTGCTCGGGCGCAAGGCCGACCCCCGCGCCGTGAACCGGAACCGGGAGACGGCGCTCGCCCTCGCCCGGCGGGGGGGCCACGCCCAGGCCGCGGCGCTGCTCGAGCGCGCCGCGGGGCCCCTCGAGCCGCCGAAGCGCCCGCTGCCCCGCTTCCCGGGGTGAGACCGGCGGGCGAGGAGCCTCCGCCGCGCGTCCCCTCACGCCCACCTCCTCTCACGCTTGACATCCCGCCTCGAGGGACATACGGTGGAGATGGACGCAGGGGGTGCGGCAAGAGCCGCTGAGAGGCGCCCCGGGAGCGCCAACCCCTCGAACCTGACCCGGGTCATGCCGGCGGAGGGAATGCGTGGAGCGTTCCGAGGCCCCTTCGACAACCATCTGGTGACACAAGCCGCGGGAGGCAGCCTCACCGCACCCGCGTGGAGGAATCATGTCGGACCCCGTCTACTCGACCGCCGTCACGCCGGGAAGCCCCTTTCCCGGCAGCCGCAAGGTCTACGTCGCGGGCTCGCGCCCCGACCTGCGCGTGCCCTTCCGCGAAGTGGGCCTCTCGCCCACCCGCGCCGCCGGAGGGCCGTCGCCCAACCCGCCCGTGCGCCTCTACGACCCCTCGGGCCCCTACACGGACGCCGGCGCGCTTCTCGACCTGCGCCGGGGCCTGCCCCCGCTGCGCCGGGCGTGGGTGCTGGAGCGCGGGGACGTGGAGGAGCGGCCCGCCTCCGCCCCCCGCTTCCCCTCCGCCGAGAGCGGCCTTGCCGAGCCCTTTCCGGCACCCCGCGCGCGCGTGCTGGGCGCCAGGCCTGGCCGCGCGGTCACGCAGATGCACTACGCCCGCAAGGGAGTCGTCACCCCGGAAATGGAGTTCGTGGCGCTGCGCGAGGGCTTCGACCCCGATTTCGTCCGCTCCGAGGTGGCCCGCGGGCGCGCCATCCTCCCCACCAACGTCAACCACCTGGAACTGGAGCCCTGCGCCATCGGCCGCAACTTCCTCGTGAAGATCAACGCCAACCTCGGCAACTCCGCCGTCACCTCCTCCGTCGCCGAGGAGGTGGAGAAGATGACCTGGGCCATCCGCTGGGGCGCCGACACGGTGATGGACCTCTCCACCGGCAAGGACATCCACGGCACGCGGGAGTGGATTCTGCGCAACGCCCCCGTTCCCATCGGCACCGTGCCCATCTACCAGGCCCTGGAGAAGGTGGGGGGCAGGCCCGAGGAGCTTACCTGGGAGGTCTTCGCCGACACGCTCGTGGAGCAGGCCGAGCAGGGCGTGGACTACATGACCATCCACGCCGGCGTCCGCCTGGCCTACGTTCCCCTCACGGCCAACCGCGTGACGGGGATCGTCTCGCGGGGCGGCTCCATCCTGGCCGCCTGGTGCCTCGCCCACCACCGCGAGAACTTCCTCTACACCCACTTCGAGGAGATCTGCGAGATCTTCGCCGCCTACGACGTCAGCTTCTCCCTGGGCGACGGCCTGCGCCCCGGCTCCATCGCCGACGCCAACGACAAGGCCCAATTCGCCGAGCTCGAGACCCTCGGCGAGCTGACCGACGTCGCCTGGAGGCACGACGTGCAGGTGATGATCGAGGGGCCCGGTCACGTCCCCATGCACAAGATCCGCGAGAACATGGACCGCCAGATCGAGATCTGCAAGGAGGCCCCCTTCTACACGCTCGGGCCGCTCACGACCGACGTGGCGCCGGGATACGACCACATCACCTCGGCCATCGGGGCCGCCATGATCGGGTGGTACGGCACGGCCATGCTCTGCTACGTGACCCCCAAGGAGCACCTGGGCCTGCCCGACCGCGACGACGTGCGCGAGGGCGTCGTGGCCTACAAGATCGCCGCCCACGCCGCCGACCTGGCCAAGGGCCACCCGCGCGCGCAGGAGTGGGACGACGCCATGTCCAAGGCGCGCTTCGAGTTCCGGTGGGAAGACCAGTTCAACCTCGCCCTCGACCCCGAGCGCGCGCGGGCCTTCCACGACGAGACCCTCCCCGACGAGGGGGCGAAGGTGGCGCGTTTCTGCTCCATGTGCGGCCCCAAGTTCTGCGCCATGAAGATCACCCAGGACGTGCGGGACTACGCGAAGGCCCACGGCATGGAGCCCGAGAAGGCCCTGGAAGCGGGCCTCGCGGAGAAGGCCCGGGAGTTCAGGCAGACCGTGGCGCCGTAGTGTAACGGCCACTGTGAAGACGAACGGGCGGCGCGCCTGAGTTCCCCCGGTGGTCGGGTCCCTTCGTCGCAGCTGGCCTCCGTCGCGACCACGCCTTATTTCTGAGATGGGTTCTATCCAGAGCGCCCTAAGTTGGCGCTCTGGATGCGGGTGGGGGTCCGGGGGGGGCCAAGCGCGGTGGCCTCCCCCGGTAGGGCCCGCGGGGGTTCGAGCATACGGATGCGGCGCGAGAAGCGAACCCATGGAGCTTCGAGCGCCGGCAGCCGTGCGAAGGACGCCTGGCCCAGCGCCGCTCCCGCAGGGGGCTTCGCCTGGGCCAGGGCGGGCGGCCAAGGGCTTGCGCGGCCTGCAAGGTCGCCCTTGCAAGGCCCCGAAGGGCAGCATCCCGCTTCGACTGGCTTTGCCAGCGAAGCGGGAGTTCAAGGCCGCCTTCCCCGCGAATACAGCGCGTCTTGCCTGGAGGCCGCGAAAAAACGTCGCACATTTATGACGCGCTGTATAGTGAGGGGGGGCGTCCACGATGACGGCAGCACCGCCTGTCCTCGCGCTCGCGTGGGCTCGGCGTTACCGGCTATCCTACACGCACGAAAGGAAGGGAAAGGCAAGGGAGGGCCGGTCAACGGGTGTCAGCCGAGCCGTTGGGCCAGCACCACGGTCCGGTCGTCCATGTAGGGCACGCCGCCGACAAACGCGTCCAGATCCTTCTCCAGGGCCCGGGCCACCGCCTCGGGCCCTTCGGTCCGCGCCTTCGCGCAGACAGCCGCCAACCGCGCCTGCCCGTACTCCTCGTCGTCGGGCCGCATGGCCTCCAGGATGCCGTCGGTGTAGACCACCAGCAGGTCCCCGGGGTTTAGAACCTCCTGGCACTCTTCGTAGAAGAACTCCGGCAGGAGCCCCAGCGGGATCCCCGTCCCCTTCAGCCAGGAGAGGGTACCGTCGGCGCGCGCAACAAGGGCGGGCGGGTGGCCCGCGTTGGCGTAGGTGAGGCGGCCCGTGGCGACATCGAGGGTCGCCAGGAACGACGTGGCGTACTTCTCCGGGGGGGTCCGGCGGTAGAGCAGAGGGGAGATGCGGTTGTACACCTCCGCGGGGCTCCGTCCCGCCTCGATGGGCGCCGCGGCCAGGGCCTCCAGGGAGGCCGTGAGGAGGGCTGCGGCGATGCCCTTCCCGCTCACATCGGCCACCATGAGCACGCACTCCTGGCCCTCGTTTCGGGGCAGCACCACGTAGAAATCGCCCGAGACCCAGCGCGACGGGAGGTTTCCTCCGTGGAGGGCGTACCCGGGGATCGCGGGCAGGTGGTCCGGCAGGAGAGCCACCTGGATCCGCCGCGCCAGCGCCACCTCGTCCTCCAGGCGGCGGCGTTCGGCCGCCTCCTCCGCCAGGGCCACGTTGCACAGGCGCAGGGCCGCCACCGAGGCCAGGGAGACCAGGAGCTCCATGTCCTCCTCGGTGAAGGCGCGCACCGTGAGGCGGGACCCCAGGACGATCATCCCAAGGGGCGCCCCTTCATCCATCAGCGGGGCGGCCACCAAGCTGCGTACACCCGCCCCCACCAGGCTCTCCGCCCCCGCGAACCGGTCATCCTGCCGGGTGTCGAGCACCAGCGCGGCGAGCCCCTTCTCGGCCACCTCGTGGACCAGGTGGCGCGAGAAGACGGGGGGCCGGCCGTGGCGGTACCGGCTGGCCGCGCAGGCGTACCCATCCCCCGTCTTCTCCTTCAGGAAGATAGCGCCCTCCTCGGGCTTGAGGTGGTCGAAAGCCCGGTCCAGGATGAGCTCCAACAGCTCTTTCAGCGTGAGGGAGCGGCCCAGCGCCCGGTGCACCTCGTTGAGCACGTGGAGGCGCCCAGCGTAGCGGCGGAGGGTGTCCAGGTCGGCGCCGGGGGCGGCCCTGTCCGCCTTGGGGAGCAACTCCGAAGCGGGACGGAACACCGTCTTGCCGGCGGCGGTCTCCGAGAAGCCCCTCTCCTCCACACCCGGCTTGGTCGAGAGCGCCACCACTGTGATCGTGGTGCCGCCCAGCTCCAGCTCGTCGCCGGGGCTGAGCACCGTGGCCGCTTCGAGCCGATCACCGTTCAGGAGGGTCCCGTTGCGCGACCCCAGGTCGGTCACGGTCCAGCCGGAGGGCTCCAGGCTGAGTCGGGCGTGCTCCCGGGACATGGCCCCATCGGGCAGGTGGAGGGTCGCTTTGGAGGAGCGCCCGATGACGATGCGGGTTTCTCGCAGCGTCCGCTCGTAGGGGTCGCCCTTGGGAGGGACCACCGCCAACCGGATCCCGGTGTCGTCCACCGAACCTCCTGACGCCCGCTCGGTGGTCCGGGCTGACCCTCTCAGGGCTTCGCCTTGGCCACCTTCTGCAAGAGCTCGCGGTCCCAGTTTAGCACCAGGTCCAGGCGGCTCACATCGCCCTCATCGGAGCCGCGCTGGACCGTCAGGAAGCCGCCCCCGGGGAGGGGGCGCACGGCGAAGTGGAGGAAGCTGGAGAGCGTTGCGGCCGCCCCCAGATCCACGGCCTTCTCAGGGGCGCTCAAGGCGGGGAGGGCGCCCGCCGCGCCGGGCGTCAGGCGCGAGGCATAGAGGGTCCTGGGGTCGGTGAAGAAGTAGAGCGTCAGACTATCGGCGGACCAAAGAGGACGGTAGCCCTCGATCCTCCCCACGCGGACGGTGTCCGCGGGAGCGGCCCCGGGACGGTAGAGGCCCACCCAGACCTCGAAGTGGCCGGACTGGCGGAGGGTGTAGGCCACGAGCCGCCCGTCGGGGGAGAGGGCCGGGAAGGCGTACCCCTTCATCCCGGGAAAGAGGGGGGCGAGCTTGGCCACCGGCGCCCCGGGTGCGGGGATTGGGACGACCACCGCCTCCAGCTTGTCCAGCTCCTGAGAAACCCTCTGCACCCAAAGCGATTTCCCGTCGGCAGAAAATGCGAAGGGCTGGGAGTCGTTGAGGATGGAGGTGATCGGCATGACCCGCACGCCTGGGCCGGGGCCCTCGGCGTCGGCCACGTAGATCCCGTCCTTCTCGGGGTCCTTCCCGAACCGGGTGTAGGCGAGCCGACGTCCATCGGGGGACCAGATCGGGAAATCGCAGTCCACCGAGGGGAGGGCGATCGCGCGGGCCAGGGAGGGCTGGTCGAACCGGGAGAGCCAGATCTCGTCAATCCCTTCGGGATTGGTGATCACCGTGGCCAGCCGCCGGCCGTCGGCGCTCAGGGAGACAAGGCCCTGGTAGGCCCGCAGGTCCTCCGACCAGGGGGTGGGGCGCCCCTGAGCGTCCAGGAGGACCATCCGGCGCTGGCCGCCGGTGAGGCCCCCCGGCAGGTAGGCCAAGGTGCCGGTGGACGAGATTTCGAACCAGCCAGGGTCCCAGATGGTGCCCGTACGAAGCCCGCTGGCGACCGCGACGGGCGCGCCACGGATGGCCATGTCGGCCAGGTCGAAGGGGACGGCCAGGAGCGTGGGTCCCCGGGAGAAGAGCAGGTAGCCTTGCTGCTGGTAACGGGGGTTGCCCCCCTCTTCCACCACGATTTTCAGCTTCGAAGTGGCCAGGTCCAGGACCGCCACCGAAGAGGTGAAGCCGCGGCCTCCGTAGGAGATGGCGTTGAGCAGCACGCCACGGTCCCCGGGGAGGCCCTCCAGGAGCTGGAGCGTTCCCGAGAAGCCCCCGGAGTCGATCTTCGTCGGCTGGGCGGGCGGCTTGCCCTCGATGGGGAAGCGCCAGTAGGCCGTCCCTTCGCCGTTGAACGCCAGGACCTCACCCCCAGGCAGAAGCAGGGCGTCGCCCCGCTCGGGCGGGAGGTCGGTGAGCACCAGGGGGGGCGAACCGCCGTCCACGGGGACCTTGACCACCGTCCCGCGGGTCGTGGTCCCCTGGGGGCGGATGCCCACGATCATCCACCGGCCGTCCGGTGTGAAGAGGAAGCCGGTGGCCCCTTCGGTGCCCGGCACCGGCCTGAGTTCGTAGCTGTCCAGATGGCGAAGGTAGACCGCCGTGTTGCCGTCGCCGCCCTCTTGGGGTTTGAGGCGGCCGATGAAGGCCACGGTGTTCCCGTCCGGAGAAAACCGGAACAGGCTGCCCGAGCGGGCCGTGGGGGTCGCTCCCAGGAGGAGGCTCGGCGGCACGTCCATCGAGAGCCGTTTGACCCCGCCGTTGCGCATGGCGACCTTGGCGTCCGAGAGGCGGCCCAGCGCGAGGCCCAGCGCCAGGGCTCCTACCACCGCCACTCCGATGAGGAGAAGGGTCCACCGGTTCAGGACCCGCCCCTTGATCATCTGGGCCGCGGTGAACCCCGAAATCGGCGTGCCCGGCGGCTCCTTCTGGGCCTCTTCCAGCTCCAGCAGGGCGTCCGAAGCGTCGCGGAGCCGGTGGCGGGGGTCTTTCTCCAGGCATCGGCGCAACAGCCGGCGGACCGCCGCGGGGGTTTTTTCGGGCAAAAGCGCCCAGTCGGGCTCGCCCCGCAGGACGGCCGCCAGGGTGTCGGAGATGGTCTCGCCCTGGAAGGCCTGTTTTCCGGAGAGCATCTCGTAGAGGACGCAGCCCAGGGCCCAGAGGTCGGTCCTCCGGTCCACCTGGCGGCCGCGCGCCTGCTCGGGGCTCATGTAAGCCGCGGTACCGAGGATGAGCCCCATGCGGGTCCCGGTGTAGGCCACCGTGGGGGATTGGCTCATGTCGGGGCTGCTGATGGTCTCCGGGGCGGTGGCCTTGGCGAGACCGAAGTCGAGCACCTTCACCTGGCCGTCGCCCGTGACCTTGATGTTCCCGGGCTTCAGGTCCCGGTGGACCACCCCCGCCTCGTGGGCGGCGGCGATGCCGGCGGCGATCTGGGCCGCCAGGTCCAGCGCCTCGTCCACGGGGATGGGTCCCTCTCTGAGACGGTCCGAGAGGTTGGGACCTTCCACCAGCTCCAAAATCAGGAACACCCCCTCGGGCTGCTCCTCGAAGCCGTAGATCCCCGCCACGTTGGGGTGGTTCAAGGAGGCCAGGAGCCGCGCCTCGCGCTCGAACCGGGCCAGCCGCTCCGGGTCCTTGGCGAACTCTTCCGGGAGGGCCTTGATGGCCACCGGGCGGTCGAGCTTGGTGTCGTGGCCCAGGTAGACCACCCCCATGCCACCGCGGCCCAGTTCCCGTTCCACCGTGTAGCACCCGATTTTCGAGATAGGTGGAAGCATGGCGACCCCTTTCGGCCCATGCCGGGGACCTTTGACCCCATCCTACGAAAACCCAATCCCTGAAGTTCACGCCGTTTTGGCGGCGCCCCCCGGCGAGGCCGGTTCTTCAGATGCCCTTCCCGGAGCGTGCTATCCTGCCGTTGCTACCACCCGTGCGGCCCCTCTCTCCCGGCGGGTGAAGGAGGTCCGCATGCGCATCCTTCGCAACCCCCCGGCGTCCGTTCTGGTTCCGCTCCTGCTCCTGGTCGCGGCGCTCGGCACCGACGGCTGCTGCGCCTGCCGCCACGCCCCGGAGAGCGGCGCGGTGCGCACGCGGTGGGTGACGGGGCCCTTTGGGAAAATCCGGGTCGAGGACGGCGGGAGCGGCGGGACCCCCGTGGTCTTCGTCCACGGCCTCGGCGGGAGCCTGGAGGTCTGGCGCGCCCAACTCGACCACCTGCGCCCGGGCCGGCGCGCCGTCGCCCTGGACCTGCACGGCATGGGCCGGTCCGAACCCTCCGCGGAGGGGATCTACACCGTCCCCTCCTTCGCCGACGACGTGCGGGCCGTGGCCGCCTCCCTGGGCCTGGAGCGGTTCGTCCTCGTGGGCCACAGCATGGGCGGCCTGGTTCTGGCGGATTACGCGGGGCGCCACCCCGGCCAGGTGGCGGGGCTTCTCCTGGACGACCCCGCGGGCGACCTGACCCGGCTCCCCCGGCCGGCGCTCGACGCGTGGCTCGACGGGTTCGGGCTCGACACCTACCCGGCTTTCCGCGAGCAGTGGTTCGGCAAGATGCTCGAGCCGGCGCGGCCCGCCGTCCGCGAGGCGGTCCTCGCCCGGATGCGGGCCACCCCCCGCGAGGTGGTGGCGGCCTCCGCCCGGGGGCTCTGCGCCTACGACCCCACACCGGGGCTGCGCGGCTACCGGGGGCCCTCCCTCACCGTCGTCACGGAGCAGAACAACGAGCCCTACAGCCTCCAGAACGTGGTCCCGGGCCTGAGGTCCCAGCTCGTTCCCGGCACCAGCCACTGGATCATGATGGACGACCCGGAGGCCTTCAACGCCGTCCTGGACCGGTTCCTGGCCGAGGTGAAGTGATCCCCGGTTTCATCGGCAAAGCCCCGGACGCGACGAGGCGCATGGCCGCGCCCGGTGCGGCCGCTAGCCCTTTGAACCCGCGGGGATGTAGACTGCGTCCTTTCCGATGGGAGGAGTCGCATGAGAATCCGTTTCCTGGCTCTCGGTGCGGCGCTCTGGGCCTTTGCGGCCCTGGCGCAGGAGGTCCCGCGTCACCTCATGCGGTATGCCGACATCCACGGTGACGAGGTGGTCTTCACGTACGAGGGCGACCTCTGGCTCGCCTCCGCCCAGGGCGGAGACGCCCGCCGGCTCACGAGCGACCCCGGGGAGGAGCGGTACGCCAAGTTCAGCCCCGACGGCTCCCGCATCGCCTTCACCGCGGGGTACGACGGGGGGGTGGACGTCTACGTCATGCCCGCCGCCGGCGGCGTCCCGGCGCGCCTCACCTGGCACCCGGCCCCGGACCTGGTCCTGGGGTGGACGCCGGACGGCAAGGGGGTCCTCTTCCGCTCCCGCCGCGAATGGCCCGCCCGGGGCGAGCAGGTCTACGTGGTCCCCGCTGACGGCGGGACCGAGCGCAAGCTCCCCGTGGACCGCGCCGGCCTGGCCTCCCTCTCCCCCGACGGCAAGAGCCTCGCCTACTGCCGCCTCGGCGGCGAAACCCGCACCTGGAAGCGCCACCAGGGGGGCGACGCCCAGAAGATCTGGATGGGGAGCCTGGAGAAGGGCGACTTCCGCATCATCACGCCCTCCAAGGGCGCCGACAACTACCCCATGTGGTGGGGAGGCGGGATCTACTTCGCGTCGGACCGGGAGGCCGGCACCGTGAACCTCTTCCGCTACGACGTGGCGAGCGGCCAGACCCGGGCCCTCACCCGCTACACCGACTACGACGTGAAGTACCCCTCGCTGGGGGACGGCCGGATCGTCTACCAGTACGGAGAGACCCTGCACCTCCTGGACCTCGCCTCCGAAAAGGTCCGCGACCTCGACGTGCGCATGCCCGGCGACCGGGTGCGGGTTCGCGCCGACTGGGCGGACCCGGCGGCGCACACGGGCGTCTTCGGACTCTCCCCCGACGGCAGGCGGCTCCTTCTGGAGTCCCGGGGCGAGATCCTCTCGGTGCCCGCCGAAAAGGAGAAGGGCGCCGTCTACAACCTCACGCGCAGCTCGGGCTCCCGCGAAAAGGAACCCGCCTGGTCCCCCGACGGGAAGTGGGTCTCCTTCCTCTCCGACAAGACCGGCGAGGAGGAGGTCTACCTGGCGGACCCGCGGGGCGAGAAGCCCTGGAAGCAGATCACCTCGGGCAATTCCGGCCTGCGGATGCACCTGGTCTGGTCGCCCGACTCCAGATACCTCCTCTTCCACGACAAGTTCATGCGGCTGAACCTCCTGGAGGTCTCCTCCGGGGCGATCAAGGTGGTGGACCGGGGTCTGTACGACGACGGCTGGGAGCGGTGGGGCATCCAGGACTTCGCCTGGTCCCCCGACGGGAAGTGGATCGCCTACACCAAGAAGACCGCCAACACCAACGAGGTCATCTCGCTCTACTCCCTCGAGTCCGGAAAGATCACGCCCCTCACGGACGCCATGACCCAGTCCTGGAGCCCCAGCTTCGACCCGCAGGGGCGCTACCTCTACTTCCTCTCCAACCGCAGCTACAGCCCGGTTATGGGCGTCGTGGACCAGGACCACATCTTTCTGAACATGACCACCCCCTTCATCGTGGTGCTGAAGGCCGGCGCGCCGTCTCCCTTCGCCCCCGAGTCCGGCGAGGAGACGCCGCCGCCCGCCGAGAAGAAGGGCGGCGCGCCCAAGAAGGACGAGACCCCGCCCAAGCCCGCGTGCCCGATCACCCTCGAGGGACTACGAGAGCGCACCCTCCCGGCGGAGGGCGTGGAACCCGGGACGTACTTCCGGCTGGAGGCCACGGACAAGGGGTTCCTCTACCTGGCCCAGGGCGAGCCCCGGTTCGAGAACCGCTACCCCTCCGTAACCGACACGACGGAGGGCCGGTACGACCTCAAGATCTACAACCTCGAAGACAAGGAATCCTCGGGCGGCCTGGCCGGGATCAACAACTACCACCTCTCGGCGGACGGAAAGAAGCTGGTCTACCGGGCCGGGGCCAAGTTCGGCGTGGTGGACGCCCCCGGAAAGGGCAAGGCGGGCGACGGCGCAGTGGATCTTTCAGACGCCAAGTTCAAGGTGGAGCGCCCCTCCGAGTTCGCCCAGATGTTCGACGAGGCTTGGCGCATCGAGCGGGACTGGTTCTACGACAACGGAATGCAGGGGACGAACTGGGCGGCCACCCGCGAGAAGTACCGAAGATTCCTGCCCGACTGCGGCACCCGGAGCGACTTGAACTACCTCATCGGCGAGATGATCGGCGAGCTCAACGCGGGTCACACCTACGTGATGGGGGGAGAGTTCGACGGCGGAGGCAAGCGCGTCGGCGTGGGTCTCCTGGGCTGCGACTTCGCCGCGGAGGAGGGGGCGGCCTACCCGCGCATCGCCCGGATCTTCGCCCCCCCCGACGCGGACCCCGAGCTGCGCGCCCCGCTGGCCGAGCCTGGCTGCGGCGCGAAGGAGGGCGACTACCTCCTCGCCGTGGACGGCGAGCCGGCCTCCGCGAAGAAGAACGTCTACGCCCTCTTCGAGAACAGGGCCGGGAAGCTCGTCACCCTTACCTTCAACGACCGGCCCTCGTGGGAGGGGGCGAAGACGTGGCGCACGCGGACGCTGCAGAGCGACATGGACCTGCGGTACCGGGTCTGGGTCGAAGCGAACCGCGCCTATGTGGAGAGAATCTCGGGCGGCGCGGTGGCCTACGTCCACATCCCCGACATGGGCGAGGACGGCCTCAAGGAGTTCGCGCGCACCTTCTACCCGCAGTTCGACCGGCCCGCCATTCTGGTGGACGTCCGGTACAACGGCGGAGGATTCACGGGGGACATGATCCTGGAGCGCCTCGAGCGGCGGGTCTGGTCCATGACGCAGCCGCGCGAAGGTAAGTCTTGCGCCAACCCCGAGATCGGCGTGAACGCCCACCTGGCGCTCCTCATGAACGAGGACACGGGCTCCAACGGCGAGTTCTTCTCCGAGGCCTGGAAGATCAAGAAGCTCGGCAAGGTCTTCGGCATGCGCACGTGGGGCGGGTCGGTGGGGATCGAGCCTCACCAGAACCTGGTGGACGGCGGGGCCGTCACCCCGCCCCAGTACGGCCTCTACGGCCTGGACGGACGCTGGCTCATCGAGGGCCGCGGCGTGGACCCGGACCAGGAGGTCCAGAACATGCCCGGGGACGTCCTCAAGGGGAGAGACGCGCAGCTGGACGCGGTCCTTGCCCACCTGATGGACCAGCTGAAAAGGGACCCGAAGACGCTCCCGCCGCCGCCGCCCTATCCCGACAAGTCCCGGCCCAAGGGATCGGATATCAGCGGGAAATAACCCGGGACGCGCGGTGAGACGCCAGGGCGGGCCTGCGGGCCCGCCCCTTTTTATGCGTGGGTGGACGGGTTCGCGGGGGCTAGCCAGGGGTTCTCACCAGTTACCGGCTGCACCGGCGGAGAAGCCCGCGTCTGCGGCGTCAGGCTCGGCCGGCCATCCTCAACGTAGTGCAAGACTACGCTTCCGCTGGCCTCGGTCGCCTTCCTTGCATCGGGGGTCTGGCCCCGCGGGGGCTCTGGGCGCGTTGCCCGCCAGGCGGGTGCAGATTCGCGAAGGCGCGACGACACCGTGCCGGAAGCACGGAGAGGAGCGCCGACAAAGAAGATGCCCCCCCCGGCGGCAACCCGGAGGGCCGCCGCGCCCTGGGCGGTTCGCCGCGTTGCGGCTCGTCGGAATGGTGCCACCATGCCTTCCTCGCCGCGCCTTGCGTCCCATCCCAGTGCGCGAACGGCGCGCCGGAGATCCTCGCGGGACCAGACCCCTCGGGCTTCTCCACCGTTTCGCTTCGATTCCCGGTGAGAAACCCGGGCTACTCCTTCCGGGTGCGGTAGAACCGCACCTCGGCCTTCTCCAGGGTCGCGAGTCCCTCCACGAGGGCCGGGTCCACCCTCTCGAGAAACGCTTCCAGCTTCTCGCGGGTGTCTACCAGCTCCACGATGATCGGCAGATCCTCGGAGAGCCGCTCGATCTTGAACGTGTGAATCCGGCTGTGGGCGCCGTATCCCATCACGCCCCTCAGGACCGTCCCGCCCGCGAGGCCCTGCTCCCTGGCCTGGAGGAGCAACCACTCGTGGAGCGGTTTGCCCTCCTGGCGGTCGCTCTCGCCGATGAAGATGCGCAGCAGGCATCCCTCTTGCGGCAGCGTCACGGTCACCTCCAGACGAGCGCGCCGGCCGCGCGGCCGGCCAGAACCCCGCCCAGGGCCAGGATCAGATGGGCGGAGACGTTCAGAACCGCGGCGAGGCGCTCGCGCTCCAGCAGCAGGTTCACACTCTCGTTGGCGAACGCCGAGAAGGTGGTGAATCCCCCCAGGACGCCCACAACGAGGAAGGCCCGCGCCTCGGCTCCCAGTGCCCCGCGGGACTCGGCGAGGTAAGAGAGGAATCCAACGGCGAAACACCCCAGGGCATTCACGGCGAGCGTGCCATAGGGAAAGGTCGCGGAACGGCTCCAGTCTTGGACCACGCCGCCGAGCAGGTACCGCAGTACCGAGCCCAGAAAGCCTCCCCCGCCCACCGCGAGCAGCACGACCCCCTTGCTCAAACCGGATTCCTTCCCTTTCCCCAGCCATTCCTGGCGCCAGAGGCCGCTCAGTCTACAACCACGCTCTCGCGGGGGCAACACCGTTCCCGGGGAACTGTCCGCGGTCCCGCGAGGCTTTCTTACGATCCCGCTCGAAGAACGGGCATCACCGCGCCGCGGCGGCTTCGGCCTCCCGGAACCATCCGCTGCAGTTCTGCGGGAGCTCCAAGTCGTCGCACCAGAAACTCGCCGCGCTGGGGCGTCCCAGGTGATACCCCTGGGCGTAGGGGATGCCGAGCTCCATGAGCGCGAGCAGGTCCCTCTGCTCCTCCACGCCTTCGGCGACCACCCGGGCGCCCAGCTCCTCGGCGAGGCGCGCCGAGTGGGCGACGATGCACCGCCTCTCGGCACAGGAGTGGAGCCCGTCCACGAGAAACCGGTCCAGCTTGATGTAGTCCGGCTTGAACCAGAGCAGGTGCTGGAGCCCCGAGTAGGCCGAGCCGAAATCGTCGAGGGCGAACTTCACGCCCTTGGCCCGCAGACCGCGGATGGCGGCGAAGGCCGCCTCCGGCTCCGAGACGGTCCCGCGCTCGCTGATCTCGACCACCAGGGCGGCCTGTGGGACGCCGCTCGACCGCAGAAGGGCCTCGAACCCGGGCCAGGTCTCGGGGAGGTGGAGGATCGTGTCCAGGCGCAGGTTGATGAAGAGCAGGCCCCTCTCGGCCAGGAGCCGCCCCGACCGCAGCGCCGCGCTGAAGCAGGCTTCGTCCAGCTCCCGGAGCACCGAGCGGGAGAGGGGGCTCTTGTCGCCGAAAACACGCCCCGGCCTGGACAGCGGCGTTCCCGCCGGCCCTCGCAGGAGCGCCTCGAACCCGGAGATCCGGCCGCTGTTCAGGTCCACGATGGGCTGGAACACCATGGAGATGAACCCCCGCTGGACGAGCTCGCGCACCCTCGGACCGCGTCTCATGGCGTCCCCTCCCGTCTTCCGCTCGGCTGGTCCACCGTGAGGACCACCGACATGAGCGTCTCCAGCCGAATCGGCTTCTCGAAGTAGTAGTCCACGCCGAGTCTGAAGGATTCCTCCATGACCGACGGCTTGCCGAACCCCGTCATCAGGATGACCCGCGTGCCGGGGGAGTGCGCCTTCAGGTGCCGCAGGATGGCCAGCCCGGCTTCGTCGCCCGTGGAACCGAGCCGCACGTCCAGCAGAGCCACGTCGAAGGCCCAATCCCCGATGAGCGCCAGGGCGTCCTCGAAGGTGCCGGCGGTCAGGACCTTCGAGTCGGGCCCCTCCAGCAGCGATTGGAGGCCGAACGCCGTCGCTTCCTCGTCGTCTACGATCAGGATGGTCCGAGCCATGGCGATCTCCTTGCTCCACTGCCTTTCTTACGCAAGTTTTCTGCCAACGCTCGGGCCTTTTCTCGCGCCGGCGAGGAACGGCGGGGAGCGGGATCCGTGCGGGGATGTCCGTTCAGCCCGGATTTTGCAGTTGATGGGAGCAGCCCACGCGAAATGCCCGCCACCTCTGAATCAGAATTCGCCGCGCCGGACCTGAGCGAAATCCGGGTAGCCCCCAAGCCGAAGGCGCAGGGAGCCCCAAGGGTGGGGTGAGGCTCCATCGGGCTGCGCCCATGGAGCGGGGAGGGAATGGCCCTCCCCGCCGAGTAGACGCTTTCTTTCCGCCAAGAACGATCTGCAGTAACGAAGGCACCGAGGCTCCGAATGCACAATCTGGATTCAGGAGAGCCCGGCGCCTTCGCCGACGGCGCGGCGGCGGGAGTCGTCGGCCTTGAGGCCGTGGTAGCAGAGCTTTCGGTAGAGCGTCGCGCGGGAGACGCCGAGGAGGGCCGCGGCCTTCGGCACGTCGCCGCCGGTCCTGCGCAGGACGCTCACGAGGTGGGAGCGCTCGGCGTCCTTGAGGCTGAGGCCCGCGGGCGCCGCCGCGACGGCCTCTCCCGCCGCGCCGACCCCGAGCCCCGCGAAGTGGTCGGGCCGCAGCGGCCCGCCCTCCGAGAGGATCCACGCGCGCTCGAGGACGTTGTGAAGCTCGCGCAGGTTGCCCGGCCAGGAGTAGGAGCCCAGGAGATCCAGGACCTCGGGGCCGACCTCCGGGACCTCCCGGGCCGGAGCGATCTCGCGGAGCATGTGCCGGACGAGCCCGTCGAGGTCCTCCAGCCTATCGCGCAGCGGCGGCAGGGGGACGACCAGCGTATTGATGCGGTAGTAGAGGTCCCTTCGGAAGGCGCCGTCTCGGATCCGCTTCTCCAGGTCCTGGAGCGTCGCGCAGATGAGACGGAAGTCGGAGTGGACCTCCTCCACCGCGCCGAGGGGCCGGAACCGCTTCTCCTCCACCGCCTTCAGGAACTTCGCCTGGACGGCGGGGTCCATGTCCCCGATCTCGTCGAGGAAGAGGGTGCCCCGGTGGGCCCGGGCGATGAGTCCCTCCTTCTTGTCGGCGGCGCCGGTGAACGCGCCCTTCACGTGACCGAAGAGCTCGGTCTCAAGGAACTCGTGCTTGAGACCGGCGCAGTTGAGCTCCACGAAGGGCTCCTCGCGGTTGGGGCTCCGGTCGTGGATGAGCCGGGCGATCATCCCCTTGCCCGTGCCCGTCTCCCCCGTCAACAGGAGGGGGGAGAGGTGGGCCGTGGCGGCGCGGAGTAGCGGCTCGAGGCGCCCCATGGCGGCGCTCGTCCCGAGGAAGGGGGCCCGCGGAGCCGGGCGCTCGCGTAGGACCCGGTTCTCGCGGCGCATCGTGCCCATGCTCATGGCCTTGGTGAGCAGAACCTCCAGCTCCTTCATGTCCACGGGCTTGGTCAGGAAGTGGTCGGCCCCCATGCGCATGGCCTCCACCGCCATGGGCACGGTGGCGTGGCCGGTGACCACGAGGATGGGGAGGGCGGGGTCCTTCAGGCGCATCTGCCGCAGAAGCTCGATGCCGCTCCCGTCGGGCAAGCGCACGTCCAGGAGCACGGCGCTGACCGGACGCCGCTGGACCTGGTCGGAGGCCTCCTTGCAGCTCCCCGCTTCACAGACCTCGAACCCCTCGGTCTCGAGGTAGCTCCGGAGGCCGAAGCGCACGCTGGGCTCGTCGTCCACAATCAGGAGCCGCTTCACGGGAGAGTCCTCCTCCGCACACGGTACCAGAGGGACGCCCGGGAGACAACGGCCGGGGCTCTTTGCCCCCGAGGTTCCCGGTCTCATCGGGCCGCCGTCGCCGCCCACCTGCGGACGGCCTGGGCGAGGGTCTCCCAGGGGATGGGTTTGGGGAGGAACTCGTCCGCGCCGGTCTCCTCGAGCAGATTCCGATCCACGGACGCCCCGCGGTGGAGCGCGCTCATCATGACCAGGCGGGCGCCGCTCGTGCGCCTGTCGCCCCGCAGGCGGCGGCAGAGGGCCTTCCCGTCCAGGCGCGGCATGAGACAATCGGTGAGCACCAAGTCGGGCTGATGCTGAAGAGCGAGCTGGCACGCGCGCTCCCCATCCTCGGCCAGAAGCACCGAAAAACCGAGGGCGGCGAGGGCCCGCCCGGCGATACACCGGGAAGCGGGGTCGTCGTCCGCGATGAGGGCGAGCGGGCGTCCTGGGCCCGCCGCCTCCTCGGAAGGGGCCTCGGGGAGAAGCTCCCGGTATCCGCGGTCCAGACGGCGGCGCCAGAGCTCCCGGGGAGCGTCCCACCAGAACCGCCGGCGCGCCGCCGCGTCTGCGTCGCAGAAGCACGCGAGGCACTCGGGACATACCAGGCTCGGGCTGGCGGTGATGCACTCGCACCAGGGCGACCGGCAGGCGTCGTACTCGGTCTCGCAGTGGATGCAGCGGACCAGGTAAACCTCTTGCACCCTTTCTTCAACCATTCCTGAACCCATCGCATCCTCCGTGTCCCTTTGCCTAGCAATGAAAATGCCAAAAATGCCCGCCCGCGCAATCCGCGGCGTTTCGATGTCGGCCACGGGAGGCTCCCTCGCGAGTCTCGATTCCGAGACAAACCGGAGGGCTGTTTTTCTCAGTTGTGAGACACGGGGGGCGGTGGCGCGGGAAGGAGGAGGTCACTCCGGGCCGGCAGGGTGATCTCGAACAGTGCGCCTACCCCCTCCGCACGGTTCACGGCGCTCACGCGCCCGCCGTGGGCGGTGACCACCTGGTGGACAATGGCGAGGCCGAGGCCGGTCCCGCCCTTGCGGGAGCTCACGAAGGGATCGAAGACCTGGCCCAGGATCTCCTGGGGGATCGGAGGCCCGCAGTTTTCGATCCGGAGACCCACCTCCCCCCCGCGCCTCCAGCCCGACACCTCCACGAACGTCTCGGGCGGCGAGAAGTAGAGGGCGTTCTGGCAGACGTTGAGGAGCGCCTGCCCGAGGCGCTCCGGCTGCCCGCTCACCTCCAGGGGCGCGTCGCCCAGTGCGACGTGGAACCGGGCGCGGTTGCCGGCGCGCTCGTCCTCGAGGTCGTGCAGGGCGCTCTCCAGGATCTGGCCCAGGTCGCAGGCGACGAACTGGGCGGGTTCGATGGGTCGTCCCAGCATCAGAAGGTCGTTCATGAGGCGGCTGAGGCGCTGGACGTGGGTCTGGATGTGGGCGATGAAGGGGGTGATCTCCACCTGGCCGGCGAGTTTCTTCTCCATGGCCGCCACCACCGTGCTGATGGCGAAGAGGGGGTTTCGGACCTCGTGCGCCACGCCGCCCGCGATCAAGCCGAAGGTCTCGAGCCTCCGGGCGCGGGCCAGGCGCTCCTGGAGGGCCAGCTCGCCGGTGATGTCTCGGGCGACCCCCACGGAGGCGGAGGTCTCCCGGGTCGCCCCGGGGATGGGCGAGAGGGTGAGGTGGACGGTGATGGCCGCCCCGTCCTTGCGGCGCCACACCGTATGGCCGCTCCAGGCCTGCCCCGTTTCGAGCGCGTTCCGCACCCGGGATTCGAACTCAACGCCGGCCTCCCCGCTGAAGAGCTGCTGAGAATCCCGCCCCAGGAGCTCCTCGGAAGAGTACCCCGTCAGGGTCCCGAAGGCCGGGTTCACGTAGACCACCTTGGAGGCGCCGTCGAGGATGATCACCGCCTCCCAGGCCCGCTTGATGGCGGTGGAGAGGAGGGTCATCTCCCGCTGGCCGCGCCGCAGCGTGGTGATGTCCATCAGGGTCCCCTCCACCCGGCCCTCCCCGCCCTCCTCGGGAACCACCCACGACGCGCTGAGCAACGTCTCCACGGGGCCCCCGGGGAGAAGGCCGACGAAGGAAACCTCGCGCGCGCTGAAGCTCCCCTCCCGCTCGATTTGCTCCACCAGCGCGTTCCAGCCCCCCGGACCGGCCAGCAGATTCGGCAAGGCGCTGTGAACCGCCGCGGAGGGGCTGGCGAACCCCAGCATGGAGGCGAAGGCGGGGTTGCAGTCCTCGATCTGCCCCGTCCGGCTGGCCCGGAAGACCCCCGCGAGGTTGCGTTCGAAGAGCCGCCGGTACCGCTCCTCGGAACGGCGGAGATACTGCTCGGCCTGCTTGCGCGCGGAGATGTCTACGCAGGAGCCCAGGTACCCCGCGAACTGGCCGTCCAGCCCCCGGAAGGGTTTCCCCACGTCCAGCACCCACCGGTATTCACCGTCGCCTCGCTCGAGCCGGTACTCGAGTTCGAAGGGGGTGCGGCTCTTGAAGGCGTCCGCGAACGCGGCCTTCAGGAGGTCCGCGTCCTCCCGGTGCACGCCCGAGAACCAGCCGCCCTCGGCCTCCTCCTCGGCGCTGCGGCCCCGGAAGGCGAGCCACTGGGCGTTGAAGTAGTTCCGGCTGCCGTGGGGCCCGGTCCGCCAGACCAGGGCGGGAAACTCCTCCAGGAGCGAGAGGTAGAAGTCCCTCGACTCGACGAGCGCCTCCTCGGCCCGCTCTTTCTCGATCTGGATCTTGCGGCGGCTTATGGCGCCGGTGATGGCGGGTCCGAGCCGCACCAGGTGGTCCTTCAGGACGTAGTCCGCGGCGCCCGCCAAGATGCAGTCCACGGCGGTCTCCTCGTTGATGGAGCCGGTGACCACCACCACGGGGACCTCCGGGAGCGTTCCCCGGGCGAGCTGAAGGGCCTGGAACCCGTTGATGTCCGGGAGGTCGAAATCGGCCAGGATGATGTCGGGGTGGAAGTCCGCCAGGGCCTGGAGGTACTCCGTGCGGTTCTTGGCGTGCCGCTTCACGTAGGCGATGGCGGTCCGCCGGATCTCGCGTTCCACGAGTTCGGCGTCCTCGAGGCGGTCCTCGAGCATGAGGATACGCAGTCCAGGACCCTCGGCTCCCCTCACCACCCGAGGATCGGGGCCCGCTTCGGGGCTCACGGCACTCTCCTCTTCACCCACCCTCCATCGCGGGCACCATCATAGGGCGCGTGCTCCCGTTCGGCAAGGGCGCGGGGGAGGTTCCGCCTGCCCCCTAGGAACCGGCAGCCACGGCCATGCGCTCGGCCGCCTCGCTGGGCTGCCATTCGAGGTGCATCAGGGGGATGCGGTCGAGCGAATGGGTGATCGGGTCCTTGAAGAGAATGCCTCCCTTCACGCGGTCGTCCTCGGAGTAGTACCCGCCGATGAGCGCCTGGGACGCCTCCGTCAGTTCCGCGCGGAGCTTCTCCCCCTCCTCGGCGCCCAGGAGCAGGAAGAAGGTGTCGTCGGCGCGCTGGCCCACGAGGCCCCCCGGGGCGCGGTTGCGCACCTCCTCCACGAGCATCCAGCCCAGGGCGTGCACCATCTGGCGGAACCGGGCCTGGCCGTATTTCATGCAGTAGGCCTCCACGGAGGAGTCGGGCAGCTTGGCCTCCAGAAGGACGGCCACGCCTCCCGCCTCGCGTCTCGCCACGGCCTCCTGGACCACGCGGGTGTCGCTGGGCAGGCCGGTCCACGCGAAGCTCCGGCGCCCCGCCCGGGCGTCGTCCAGGAGCTGGCGCACGAGGGCCTCCAGCTGCCGCGGCTCGTAGGGCTTGGTCACGTAGGCGTCGGCGCCGCAGTCCAGGCCCCAGCAGACGTCCTCCTCCTCGGTCTTGGCGGTGAGGAGGATGACCGGCAGCGACGCCAGGTGCGGGTTCCGCTTCAGGTCGCGGCAGACCGCGAACCCGTTCTTGCCGGGCATCATGACGTCCAGGATCAGCAGGTCCGGGTGGCACTTCTCCAGCATGATCTCCGCCTCGATGCCGTCGCGGGCCGTGAAAATGGTGTACCCCAGGAATTGGAAGCTAACCTGGAGGACCTGGAGCACCGAGGGGTTGTCATCCACCAACAGCAGTTTCTCTTTCATGGCCGCCTCCCCTTGCAAGAGTCCCTCTCGTGCAATCCTCCTGCCAAGAGGAGGAGTCGGGAAGAGGCTCCGCTCCACGGGCCTTCCGCCGCCGGGAGGGGAGCCGCGGATTCGGACTCGTCCCAGAAATGCGACGGAAGGGGGTCATTCCCGAACGCCGAGCGGCCCGTTCCCGCCTGGAGCTCGTCCGCAGGGACCGCAAGGGAATTTGGAAAGGGGCATCGGGACGATCTGGCAAGACAACACGAAGCCCCGGCGCGGAGCCAACGGCTCGCCTGGCGGGCGCCTTTCGTGATGCGGGGTTACGCGGGACGCGGGAGGGCGAAATGGAACGCCGCGCCCTCGTCCGGCCTGCCCTCGGCCCAGACCCGCCCGTGGTGCCGGACGACGATCCGCTGGAGGATGGCGAGCCCCACGCCGTTTCCCTCGAACTCCTCCGCTCCGTGCAGCCGCTGGAAGACGCCGAAGAGCTTGCCTGCGAGCCGCGGGTCGAAGCCGGCCCCGTTGTCCTGGACCGTGTAGATCGCCTCTTCGCCCTCGATTCGCCCCGTGACCTCCACGCAGGGGTCCTGCGCGCGGGCCGTGAACTTCAGGGCGTTGGAGAAGAGGTTCTCCCAGACCTGCCTCAGGAGGACGGGGTCCCCTGATGCTCCGGGGAGGTCTCCCAGCACCACACGCCCCGGCCAGCCGGGGACGCCCTTGCGGACCTCCTCGAGAACCGCACCGGCGAGCGAGGTCATGTCCACCGGCCGGGAGTCGAGCTCCTTCCGGCCCACCCGCGACAGGCTCAGAAGGTCCTCGATCAGCAGGCCCATCCGCCGGGTGTTGGCGCAGATGACGCCGATGAGCCGCTTCGCCTCGCCGTCCATGCGCTCGCCGTAGTCCTCCAGAAGGATGCGGGCGAACCCGTCCATGGCGCGGAGCGGCGCCCGCAGGTCGTGGGAGACCGAATAGGTGAAGGACTCGAGCTCCCTCATGGTGAACTCGAGCTCGGCCGTGCGGGACTGGACGAGTTCCTGCAGGCGGTCCCGGTACTCTTGCAGCTCGGCCTCCACGCGCCGCCTCTCGGTGATGTCCTCGACCGTCCCCTCGTAGTAGAGGAGCTCCCCGCGCTCGCCAAGGACGGTCCGCGAGTTTTCGCGCACCGCGATGGCGCTCCCGTCGCGCCGGGCCCAGCGCGTCTCCAGGCCGACGATCTGCCCGCGCTCCCCGATCTCCTTCTCGAAGCAGACCCGCGAGTAGCCCAGGCGGAACCCGCCCCGCTCGGCGTAGCTGCGCCGGAGCTCCTCGAGGGAGTCGTAGCCGAGCATCCCGCAGAGCGCCCGGTTGGCCATCAGGACCTCCCCGCCGGGCGCGATCTGGTAGAGACCGATCAGGGCGTTCTCGAAGAGGGCCCGGAAGCGGGCGTCCTGCTCGCGGCGCGCTTGCTCGGCCGCGACCCGCTCCGTGACGTCTATGGCGATTCCGCCCAGCAGGGCGGGGCTCCCCTCCACCGCGACGGGGAACTTGCGGGTCTCCATGATCCGCTCCTCCCCCCGCGCGTCCCGCACCCGCTCCTCGAAGACCATCGGCCCCAGCTCGAGCACCCGGGAATCGTCCTCCAGCATCCTCTCCCGGGCCGGCGGCGGGAGCAGCTCGTGCACCGTCTTTCCCCGCCACTCGCGCCACCCGAAGAGTTCCTGCAAGTAGGGGTTCGCGTAGATCTGGCGCCCCTCCCGGTCCCGGATGAAGACACAGGCGGGAAGGTGGTTCATGAACGTGGCAAAGGTCTGCTGGCTCTCCCGAAGGGCGCGTTCCGCCGCCCTTCGGCCAAGCTCCTCCGCGTCGCGCTGGAGTCGGGCCGCGAGCACCGGAGCCACGAAGACCGCCAGCTCTTCGAGGCTCGCGCAGTCGGACTCCTCGTAGGCCTTTTCGCGGTTGGCGGCGACGAAGAGCCCGAGGATCTCGCCCCCGTAGGAGATCGGCGTGCAGAGCGCTCGGCGCAGCTCTCGGTGGCCCGCCGGCGGAGCCATGCTCCCGTTCTTGAAGAGGCTCCGGCCCTCCCGCAGGGTGCGGCCCCAGAGTCCCGTCGCGCCGGAGGCGGGGACGACGACCGGCTCGGCGCGGGAGGCCGCCTCTCCCCCGGCCCCGGCGGAGAGGGTCACGCACGTGAGGAAGCCCCTCTTGTCCAGGTGCCCGAAGAACCCGTCCGGACTCCGCACGCAATCCAGGGCGACCCGCAGCAGCTCGCGGTACATCTCCGTTCCCGAGAAGCCGAGGAAGACCTTCAGGACCGCGGTGTGGAGCGCCTCCGCCCGCTGGCGCGCCCGGGCGGCCTCCTCGTCCCGCCTGCGCTCGGTGACGTCGCGCATGACGTGGACGGTGCCCCGGAGCTGCTCTTTCTCCAGGATGGGGTCCGTGACGACCTGGAAGACCCTGTCCCGCACGGCCAGCTCCCCGATCTCCCGCCGGCCGCTGTCTCGCATCCGGGCGAAGGGGCAGCCCGCGGCGGACGCGAGAGTCTGGTGCATCACCTCGTAGCACTTCCGGCCCACGATCTCCCGGAAGGGCAGGCCCACGAGGCTGGCGAAGGCGCGGTTGCACTTCACGACCGTCTGTTCTGGGTCCAGCAGGAGGATGGGGTCGGCGAGGTTGTCGAAGGTGCTCCGCCAGTCCGCCGCCGCCGCGCGGAGCGCCTCCTCGGCCGCCTTGCGTGACGAGATGTCCCGCACGATCCCCCAGAAGTGCGTCGGCCGCCCCTCCGCATCCCGGTCCACCGCGCCGCGGATCTCGACGGGAACGAGGGTGCCGTCCTTGCGGCGGTACTCCTTCTCGTAGATGCCGGAGTCCCCCGTCTTCAAGATCCGCTCCTCGACGACCTCCGCCTCCATCGCGTGCCACCCGAAGGGGGTGATTTCCATGTAGGTGAGGGAGCGCAGCTCCTCCTCGGTGTAGCCCGTCAGCGCCTCGAACGCCTCGTTGCACTCGACGAACCTGCCGTCGCGGGTGACCCGCACGAACCCGTCCATCATCCGGTCATAGAGACCCCGGTACTTGGCCTCCGAAGCCCGGAGCGCCTCTTCGTGGCGCGCCTTCTCCGTGATGTCCAGGGATATTCCGCCGAGCAGGGGGAGCCTCCCCTCCACCGGGATCGGGAACTTGCGCGTCTCGAACAGGCGCTCGACGCCGTGCCGGTCCACCACCCGCTCCGCGACCGTCAGCTCCCTTCCCGCGAGGACGGCGCGGTCGTCCGCCCTCATCCTCGCGGCGGTCTCGGGCGGCAGGAGATCCACCGCGGTCTTGCCCCGCCAACTCCTCCACCCGAACAGTTCCACGAGGTGCGGATTGGCGAAAAGCAGGCGTCCCTTGGGATCCTTGATGAACGCGCAGGCCGGGAGGCGGTTCATGAAGGCGAGGAACCGCTCCCGGCTCTGGAGGACGGCCGCCGCGCCGCGCTTTCCGCCCCCGCGCTCCCGGGACGGCTCCGCCCCGCAGCACGGCTCGGCGAGGCGGACCGAGAGCTGGGCGAGGGCCTCGGCCGCCGCGGCGCGGGCCGCGGGGGAGAGCGCCTGGGTCCGGCGCGAGACTTCGGCGATGCGGCGCAACGCCGCGTCGAGCCTTCTCTGGTCCATGCGCTCGCCCATTCCGTTCCTCCCGGCAGTTTCGCCTACT
>JAKAIJ010000136.1 GCA_021814355.1 Acidobacteriota bacterium | reverse complement strand
CCCGCGACGCCCGTGAGGTGGAGCGCAAGAAGTACGGGCAGCCCAAGGCCCGCAAGCGCTTCCAGTTCAGCAAGCGTTAACCCCGGATGGGGCCGCCCGCCGCGTCGGGCGGCGCGGCGGCCCCCCGGAAACGTCACCACCCCGCATGCCGCGGGCGCACCGCCCAGGGCGGGCAAGGGCCCCACGGGGGCCCTGGCCGAGAGGCTAGCCGCCCGGCCCGCGGACGACCTAAGGAGGTCGCCTTGGCCACCGTTTCCATGAAGGAACTCCTCGAAGCCGGCGTCCACTTCGGGCACCTCACCCGCAAGTGGAACCCCAAGATGAAGCGCTACATCTTCGGCCAGCGCAACGGAATCCACATCGTGGACCTGCAGCACACCCTGCGCGAGTTCAAACGCGCGGCCGACTTCGTCACCGACACCGTCGCCTCCGGCGGCAAAGTGCTCTTCGTCGGCACCAAGCGCCAGGCCCAGGAGGCCATCAAGGAGGCCGCCGGCAAGGTCGCCATGCCCTACGTCACCGAGCGCTGGATCGGCGGCACCCTGACCAACTTCAAGACCATCATGACCCGCGTCCAGCGCCTCAAGGAGCTCGAGCGCCTCGAGACGGACCGCCGCTTCGAGAACCTCACCAAGAAGGAGCGGCTCCTGCTCGCCAAGGAGCGCGAGAAGCTCCAGGTCATGATCTCCGGCATCCGGGACATGAACCGCCTCCCCGGCGCCCTCTTCGTGGTGGACATCCGCCGCGAGCGGAACTGCATCCACGAGGCCCAGAAGCTGGGCATCCCCGTCGTCGCCATGGTGGATACCAACTGCGACCCGGACGAGGTGGACTTCCCCATCCCCGGCAACGACGACGCGGTCCGCGCGATCCAGCTCTTCGCCAACAAGGTCGCCGAGTGCGCCCACGAGGGCGCCGGCATCCATCAGGCCCGCGCCGAGGCCCGCGCCGAGGACGCGGCCATGGCGGAGAGGATGCAGCAGGAGGCCCGCGGGGGCGAGGAGGACGAGTCCGCCGCCAGCCGCGCCCTGGGCCGCAAGAAGGAGTCGGTCGAGAAGAAGGTCCGCAAGACATCCCCGGCGCCCCGCGCCCCCCGCAAGCCCGCCGAGGGCGAGAAGAAGGAGTAGCCCATGGCGATCACGCCCAGGATGGTGCAGGAGCTGCGCGAGAAGACCGGCGTGGGCATGATGGACTGCAAGCGCGCGCTCGAGGAGGCCGGGGGAAACCTGGAGGAGGCCGTCACGGTCCTCCGCAAGAAGGGCATCGCCACGGCCCAGAAAAAGTCCTCCCGCGCCGCCTCCGAGGGGGCCGTCGCCTCGGTCGTCGCCGCCGACGCGAAGGCCGGCGTGCTGCTCGAGGTCAACTGCGAGACCGACTTCGTCGCCAAGACCGACGACTTCCAGCTTCTCGTGAAGGAGCTGGGCGGCCTGGCGCTGGAGAAGGCCGCCACCGCGCCGGATGCGCTCCTGGCCCTGCCCTACGGTAAGGACGGCGCCGCCACCGCGAAGGACCTGCTGGTGGCCAAGGTCGCCAAACTCGGGGAGAACATCCAGTACCGTCGCGCCCTGCGCTACCAGGGCGATCTGGTGGCCTCCTACATCCACGCCGGCGGCAAGATCGGGGTGCTGATGGAGGTTGCCTGCGACGCCGCGGTCGCGGAGAAGCCCGAGGCGCGGGAACTCGCCAAGGAGCTCTGCATGCAGGTCGCGGCCGCCGTGCCGCGCTTCGTCCGGCGCGAGGAGGTCACGGAGTCCGTGCTCCGGAAGGAGCGCGAGATCTACCGCGCCCAGGTGCTCGCCCAGGGCAAGCCCGAGGCCATCGCGGACAAGATCGTCGAAGGCAAGATGAACAAATTCTACGAGGAGAGCTGTCTCCTCGAGCAGCCCTTCGTGAAGGACCCCGCGCTGAAGGTGAAGAAGCACGTGGAGGCGGTGGCCGGCAAGGCCTTCACGGTGAAGCGCTTCGAGCGCTTCGTCCTGGGCGAGGGCCTAGAGGCCGCGCCCGCCGCCGGCTGAGGGGAGACGGGGTGACCGAGCCCGCGTTCCGCCGGATTCTCCTGAAGCTCTCCGGCGAAGCCCTCATGGGCGGCAGGGGCTTCGGCCTCGACCCCGACACCGTGGCCACCATCGCGGGCGAGGTGGCCGACATCCACGCCATGGGCGTCCAGATGGCGCTCGTGGTGGGCGGAGGGAACATCTTTCGCGGCAGCCAGGCGGGCGTCCTCGGCCTGGACCGCGTCGCCGCCGACTACATGGGGATGCTGGCCACCGTCATGAACGGGCTGGCGCTCCAGAACGCCCTCGAGCAGCGCGGCGTGGACACCCGTCTCATGACCGCCATCGCCATGTCGGCCCTTGCCGAGCCCTACATCCGGCGCCGGGCCATCCGCCACCTCGAGAAGGGGCGCATCGTCATCTGCTCGGCGGGTACGGGGAGCCCCTACTTCACCACCGCCTCCGCCGCCGCCCTTCGCGCCGTCGAAATCAAGGCCGAGTTGTTGCTCAAGGCCACCAAAGTGGACGGGGTCTACACCGCCGACCCGAAGAAAGACCCCGGAGCCCGGCGCTACGAGTCGCTCACCTACATGGAGGCCCTCGAGGGCGGACTGAAGGTGATGGACGCCACCGCCATCAGCCTCTGCATGGAGAACCAGATCCCCATCCGGGTGTTCGACCTGTTCGAGAGGGGCAACATCCGGCGCGTCGTGGAGGGTCAGCCCGTCGGCTCCGTCGTGCGCTAGCAGGCGGCTGAGAAACTCGCATGGGGCCTACGGGAGTTTTTCAGCAGCCTGCTAGGCCGCGAGGAGGTGGATCATGCACAAGCCCGTCGTGAGGGAAGCGGAGGAGAAGATGAAAGCCACCGTGGAGGCCACCCGCCACGAGCTCTCCACGCTCCGCACCGGCAAGGCGAGCCTCGCCGTCCTCGAGCCCGTCCGGGTTGACTACTACGGAACCCCCTCGAGCCTGAGCCAGGTGGCCTCCCTCTCGATACCGGAGCCCCGCCTCATCACCATCCAGCCCTGGGAGCCGAAGATGATCGGCCCCATCGAGCGGGCGATCCTCGAGGCCAATCTCGGGCTCAACCCCTCGAACGACGGCCGGCTCATCCGCATCCCCGTTCCCCAGCTCACCGAGGAGCGCCGGAAGGAGCTCTGCAAGAAGGCCCGCGAGTTCGGGGAGAAGGGCAAGGTGGCGATCCGCCACATCCGCCACGAAGCCCGCGAGACCCTCGAGAAGAGGACCAAGTCCAAGGAGCTCCCCGAGGACGAGCGCGACCGGGGGTTCGAGCAGATCCAGAAGCTGCACGACCATTACATTGACGAGATCGCCAAGTCCGTCTCCAAGAAGGAGGCGGACGTCATGGAGGTCTGAGGTGGCCGCCGCGCCGCGCATCGCCGTGGCGCTCCTGGGGGGCGGGCTCGGCGAGCGCCTCGGCAACTCCGTGCCCAAGGCGCTCTTCCCCCTCCTCGGCCACCCCATGATCCACTACAGCCTGCGGGTCCTGGGCAGCCTCCCCGGCGTCGAGGGCGTCTATGTGGCCTTCCCGCCGCTCCACATCCCCGCCCTGGAGAAGGCCCTCTCGCCCTACCCGCGCGGTCCCCTGAAGGCCATTGTCCCCGGGGGAGCCACCCGCGCAGAGTCGGCGCTCAACGTCCTGCGCGCCATGGCGGTCTCGTCCCCCGACGTGGTCGTGGTCCACGACGCGGCCCGGCCCTGCGTGACACCCTCGGAGGTGCGCGACCTCCTGGCGGCGCTGCCGGGCCACGACGGGGCGTTCCTCGCGGCGCCCTCCGTGGACACCCTCTGGGCCGTTGCGGGCGACGAGGTGGCCGGGGCGGTGGACCGGCGCTCCCTCGTCCGGGCCCTGACGCCCCAGGCGTTTCCCTACGCCACCCTGCGCGCTGCCTACGAGAGCGGCCTCGCGGAGGGGTTTCAGGGCACCGACGATGTCTCCTACGTGAGGCGCGCCGGCGGGAAGGTGGTCTGGGTGGCGGGGGAACGGTGGAACCTCAAGGTCACCTACCCCGAGGACATCCCCATCGCGGAGGCGCTGCTGGGAGGGCAAGGATGCGCGTAGGGCACGGCTGGGACGTCCACAAGCTGAAGGAGGGCCGCCCCTTCGTCCTGGGCGGGGTGACGATCCCCCACCTCAAGGGCCCCGTGGGCCATTCGGACGGCGACGTCCTGCTCCACGCGCTCACCGACGCGCTCCTGGGCGCGGCGGCGCTCGGCGACATCGGCACCCACTTCCCCGACACCGACGCCCGGTGGAAGGGCGCCGACAGCAGCCGGCTCCTGGTCCTGGCCGCGGGCCTGGTCCTCAAAGCGGGCTTCCGCCCCGTGAACGTGGACGTGACGGTCCTCCTCCAGGAGCCCAAGCTCGGTCCCCACCGGGAGGCCATCGTCTCGCGCGTCGCCTCCCTTCTGGGCCTGGGCGAGGACCGGGTCAACGTCAAGGCCAAGACCTACGAGAAACTCGGCCCCGTGGGGACCGGGGAGGCGATCGAGTGCCACGCGGTCGTGCTCCTGGAGGAAACTTCCTCTGACTAGGACCTGTTCGCGCTAGAACGCCATTACCGGTGAGTGTGAATGGCGCCAGACGGGGCCTTGTTTGCATGGTTGCAGATCCGATGTCGCACGCTTGCGCCTCGGCTCGCGTCCGGAGGCGTTTGAAATAAGCCGGGCGGGCGGAGTATTCTGAAGATCATGAGACGCCGGGCACGCTCCTGGGTACTTGCCCTGCTGCTCGTGGCGGCCATCGCCGTCGCGACCGTGCACGTCCATGCGCGCAGCACGAACGGGCCCGGAGGGGCCGCCCTGACCACCGCGGAGAGCGCCTGCCCCGTCTGCGCCCAGGTGCGGGCGGGTTACTCGCTGCAGGCTCCGCTCTGCTTCGGCCCCCCCGCGGAGTCGCGGCGCGTTCTCCCCCCCCCGCCGGCCCTCGACGGCCCCACGGGGTTCTTCGCGACCCTTGCGGCCCGCGGGCCCCCCGCCTGAACGCTCCTCTCCACCGTCGCTGGAACCACCGGAACGAGCCCCCTGCCGGACAAAAGACCGGCGGGAAGGCTGCGCGGCCTTCGGCCGCGAAATGAGGAGCGTCGAAATGCGCAGACCCCGTTGCGTCGCCCTGGCGGCGGTCCTGCTCCCGTGGAGCGTGGCGGGCCTCGCCCAGCAGAGTGTTCCGGCCACGGAAGAACTCCAGAGGCAGCTCCAGGCGCTGCAGCAGCAGATGCAGCAAGTGATGAAGGACTACCAGAGCCGGATCCAGGCCCTGCAGGCCGAGGTGGAGCGGCTCAAGGCCCGGCAGGAAGAGGCAGCCCGCTCGCCCGCGCCTCCTCCCGCGGGAGGCTCGGTTCCGCCCGTTCCGGCGGCCCCGCCCAATCCCAACGTGGCGAATCCGGCCATCTCGGTCCTGCCCGATTTCACGTACGCGGCGGGCAACGATCCGGCCTGGAGCAGCGAGGAAGCCTTCCGGGTGCGCGAGGTGGAGGTGGCCTTCTCGGCCGCCATTGATCCCTTCGCCACGGCCAGCGTCTTCCTCTCCTTGGAGAACGGCGCGACCTCTCCCGAGGAGGCCTACGCGACCTTCCCCGCCCTGCCCGGCGGCTGGACCATGAAGCTGGGCAAGTTCAAGGCGGACTTCGGCAAGCAAAACGGCGCGCACACCCACGCGTGGTTCCAGGCGGACCAACCACTGGCTCTCCGCACCCTCTTCGGGGACGAGGGCCTCGGCGACACGGGCGTGAGCCTCTCGCACCTCCTGCCCACGCCGTGGATGAGCGACCTCACCCTCGAAGTGCAAGGAGGACGGAACGACGCGGTCTTCGGGGGGCGGCGCTCCGACCTCGCCTACCTCGTCGCTTGGCGCAATTTCTGGGAGACGAGCGACGACGGCAACCTGGAGGTCCAACTCTCGCTGGCGCAGGGGAAGAACGCGGCGGGCCACGGGACGGGCCTCGGCGGCCTCGCGGTGACCTACCGGCACAGGCCGCTTGCCCGGGGCACGCGCGCCTCCTTTCTCTGGCGCACCGAGGTCATCCGGGAGAACTACCGCGGCGCCGACGGCCTGAACCGCGCCACGGGGGCCTTCTCGTACGTGGACTGGCAGTTCGCCCGCGGCTGGTTCGCGGGCCTGCGGGCCGACTACGCCGAGCACCCCCTCGATCCCGCCCGGAGCGACAGGGGCGGCGCGCTCGTCCTCACCTACTTCCCCAGCGAGTTTCAGAAGCTCCGGCTCCAGTACGAGCGCACCGGGTACGGCGGCCTCGGCGCGAGAAACGCCTTAGTCTTCGAATACGGCTTCGCCATCGGGGCCCACGGGGCGCACCCCTTTTAAGAGGAGCCGGGAGTCGAAAAGCGGGAAGCTGGCGGGGGTGGAAAAAGCCGAAGGGCGGACGTCCGGTCCGCCCGAGCGCCCGGAAGGGGTGCGAAACCCGAGAAGGAAAAATGAAGATGAGAAACCAGGGAATCCTCGCAATGGTCTTGGCGGTGGCCGTGTCGCTCGGCTCCGGGCTGAGCGCGCTCGGGACCGAGAAGCTGAGGGTGGTGGCCGTCTATCCCGACTACGGCTGGCTGGCCTCGCAGGTGGGCGGCGACCGTGTGCAGGTGGCGGTCCTGGCGAAGGGAACACAGGACCCCCATTTCGTGGACCCCAAGCCCTCCTTCCTGGTGGAACTGCACCGGGCCGACCTGCTCCTTCTGAACGGCCTCCAGCTCGAAGTGGGCTTTCTCCCCCCGCTGCTCGCGCAGTGCGGGAACGGCAGGATCCAGCCCGGCGCCGCGGGCTACGTGGACCTCTCGAGATTCATCAATCCCATCGAGGTCCCCGCTGGAGGCGTGGACCGCTCCATGGGCGACATCCATCCCTACGGCAACCCCCATTTTCACCTCGACCCCCGGAACATGGCCGCCGTCGCTCGGGGCCTCGGGGGCGTCTTTGCAACGACCGACCCGAGCCACGCGGAGGAGTACCGGAGGGACGCCGCGGCCGCGGCGTCCTCGCTGGAGGCCCTCGACGCCGAGGTCGCCCGCGCTCTCTCCCCCCTG
>JAKAIJ010000135.1 GCA_021814355.1 Acidobacteriota bacterium | reverse complement strand
ACCAGAAGCCCCGCGTCAGTTTCATCCGCAAGGCCCGCCGGAGAGAGAGGGCCGTCACGCCCGCGAGCGCCAGGAAGCTCGATCCGTGGACGGCAGAGACCCAGAAGGAATCGCTCATGGGGTGCCTCCCGAGAGGGCGTCGCAGCGGCGAGGGCCGGTCTCCCCGATGAGCCGGCGGGCGAGCGCCTCGGCCTCTTCACCGCTAAGGAAGGCCGAAGCCGAGGTGAGGACCTCTTCGAGGAACGCCGGAGCTTCGGAGGGGGTGAGGGTCCCCGGGGAGCGTCCGACCCTCGCGAAAGCGCGACGGACGATGGAGCCGCCCACGACGGTCCCCACCGCCTGGCCCAGAAGCGTCTCGCACGTCGCCACGAACGTGGTTACGCCGGCTGGCCCCGCCGCCGCGAGGGCCGCCTCCACCGCGCGTTGTTCCGCCTCCAGCAGTCTGGCCACGTCGCCCCCGACGCTCCGCCGCCTTGTTCGCCGTGGGAGCTTATGGTATCACTTCGGGCCATGACCCGCCTGGCCTCGGTCGTGAGAACCATGCATCGCAGCTTCATCCGTATCCACATCCTGAGCCTCGCCGTGCGCCACGGCGAGGTGTACGGGGCCCAGATCGCCGAGCAGCTCGCGGCATACGGCTACGCGGTGAGCCCGGGGACGCTCTACCCCGCGCTCCATGACCTCCTGCACAACGGCCTCCTCCACACCCGCCGCGCGGTGGTGGGCGGAAGGTCCCGCAAGTATTACGCGATCACCCCCAAGGGATGCGAGTTCCTGCTCCACATGAAATCCCTCGTGCGCGAGCTCTCTAACCTGCTTCTCAAGACCCGCCTGCCCAGCGAGGAGGGCTGAGGCGGCTTCCGCGGTTTCTAGCGGACTGCGGAGAGACTTGCATGGGCCGCTACCGGCGGCAGTTGGCGTCAATGCAGGCCTGGCAGGCGCCGGCGTCCACGCCGGGGCCGCCGCTGGCGATGCACAGGAGGACGATGGCGCCGGCGCAGGCGGGGCAGCGCGCCGCCGCGCAGGAGGCGCAGTCCGCCTGAGGGGGCGGTGCGGCGCCGAGGGGAACCAGCGTGAACCGCTCCCAGGCTTGAATCTGCGTGGCGTCGGTGTGGAGGGCGCCCGGCCCCCCGACGCCGCCGCCGTTCACCGCCGTCAGGTAGCGCCCGTTCACCGTCTGGATGGCGTACGCGTCGCCGCCCAGGGCGACGAAGGTGAACTGCTCCCACCCCTGGATCTGCGTGGCGTCCGTGTGGATGCTGTCGGCCCCGCCCACGCCGCCGCCGTTCACCGCCGTCAGGTAGCGCCCGTTCACCGTCTGGATGGCGAACCGGTCGCCCCCCAGCGGGACCAGCGTGAACCGCTCCCAGGCCTGAATCTGCGTGGCGTCGGTGTGAAGGGCGTTGGCTCCGCCCACGCCGCCGCCGTTCACCGCCGTCAGGTAACGCCCTCCCACGGTTCGGATGGCGTAGGCGCCGGGTCCCGCGGCTTGGACGCCGCCTCCCGACACCGCCCCCGCCCCGCAGAGCAGGAGAGCCAACACCGCAATCCCCGCCGTCCGCCTCGTCGCCCCTCTCATCGCCACCTCCTCGCCGCGTGCCGCCCCTCCCGGCGGCGCCGGGGGGGCCGCTCCGACCTCCACGGACCTGTTCTGAAGAGGGATTGTACCGCGAAGACACCGGCGGTCAAGGAGTTCCACCCCCGCTTTCTGCTATCATAATTTTTTGCTGAGGAGCCCGTCATGGCGAAGCAAGAGGAGCCGAACAAGGTCATCTATTCGATGGTGGGGGTGGGCAAGGTCCACGGGCCGAAGCAGGTCCTCAAGGACATCTACCTCGGCTACTTCTACGGGGCCAAGATCGGCGTCATCGGCCTCAACGGCTCCGGAAAATCCTCGCTGCTCAAAATCATGGCGGGCGTGGACAAGGAGTTTCTCGGCGAGGTCCACTGCTCCCCCGGCTACAGCGTGGGCTACCTCGAGCAGGAGCCCAAGCTGGACCCCTCGAAAACGGTCCTCGAAATCGTGCGCGAGGGGGCGGGCGAGGTGGCGGCGCTGCTCAAGCGCTACGAGGAGATCAGCGAGGCCTTCGCCGACGCCGACGCCGATTACGACAAGCTCATCGAGGAGCAGGGAAGGGTCCAGGAGAGAATCGAGGCTCTGAACGGCTGGGACCTGGACTCCCGGCTCGAGCTCGCCATGGACGCCCTGCGCTGCCCTTCGGGCGACACGCCCGTGAAGGTCCTATCGGGGGGCGAGGCCCGCCGCGTGGCCCTCTGCCGCCTGCTCCTCCAGAAGCCCGACATCCTCCTCCTGGACGAGCCCACGAACCACCTCGACGCCGAGTCGGTGGCGTGGCTCGAGCAGCACCTCCAGAAGTACGAGGGGACGGTCATCGCCGTCACGCACGACCGTTATTTCCTGGACAACGTGGCGGGGTGGATCCTCGAGCTGGACCGCGGCCAGGGCATCCCGTGGAAGGGCAACTACTCGGGCTGGCTCGAGCAGAAGAGGGAGAAGCTGCGCCAGGAGCAGAAGCAGGAGAGCGAGCGCCAGAAGACCCTCGCCCGGGAGCTCGAGTGGATCCGCATGGCTCCCAAGGCGCGCCACGCCAAGGGAAAGGCGCGCATCACCGCCTACGAGAGCCTCCTCAATCAGGAGGGCGAGAAGGTGGCCAGGGACCTGGAGATCTACATTCCGCCGGGGCCGCGGCTGGGCGGCGTGGTGGTCCAGGCCGAGAAGGTGGCGAAGGCCTTCGGCGAGAAGGTGCTCGTCGAGGACCTCACCTTCTCCCTCCCGCCCGGCGGCATCGTCGGCGTCATAGGCCCCAACGGCGCGGGCAAAACCACCCTCTTCAAGATGATCACGGGCCTCGAAAAGCCCGACGCCGGCGCCTTCAAGACCGGCGAGACGGTGAAGCTCGCCTACGCTGAGCAGACCCGCGACACCCTCGACCCCGACAAGACCGTCTACGAGGAGGTCTCGGACGGCTCGGACAACATCCAGCTCGGCAAGGTCCAGATGAACGCCCGCGCCTACTGCGGCCGGTTCAACTTCTCGGGGGCCGACCAGCAGAAGAAGGTGGGGACCCTCTCGGGCGGCGAGCGCAACCGCGTCCACCTGGCCAAGATGCTCCAGTCCGGCGCCAACGTCATCCTCTTGGACGAGCCCACCAACGACCTGGACGTGAACACGCTGCGCGCGCTGGAGGAGGCCCTGGAGCAGTTCGCGGGCTGCGCCGTGGTCATCAGCCACGACCGCTGGTTCCTCGACCGCATCGCCACCCACATGCTTGCCTTCGAGGGCGAGAGCCAGGTGGTCTGGTTCGAGGGCAACTACCAGGACTACGAGGAGGACAAGCGACGCCGCCTCGGCGACGCCGCCGGCCGCCCCCACCGCATCACCTACCGCAAACTGACGCGGTAGGAGCGGCCTGGCCCTCGAAGCCCGAGGTCCGCGCGGAAACCCGCTGCAAGGGGGATGTTGCATACTTGCCCGCAGAGCGGCCACGGTCGGGAACCAGACGAAGACGGGGTATATGTTATTGCAAGACCCCTTTTCCCATTTTTTCCTGGCCTGCCTCTCCTTGCGCCCCGCGCCGAATCAGGGACAGGTGCTCGTTGTCCGGGGCGTGCCCGAGGTGGCGCTGCCGTAGTTCCCCGCACCGCAGCCGTTCCGTCCCCGAACGATGTACCAGAAACAAGTCCGGGGGGCGGGTGTGGCCGGGTCTTGGATACTGCCCGGCCCAGTTCCCGAGGCAAGGCATACCTCCGAGGGCCCGCTCCCGACCGGGAGTTCGCCGATTCTCCCCCTCACGATGTCATATACGGTGGCCGACCCCGCCTGGGCAGCGACCGAGCACCAGGAGAGCGCGGTTCCAGAACCACGGGGTCAGGTCTTGCATTGACATATTCTCCCGTCATGCGCGTCGAGTGGACGCCCAGGCGGGCGGCGATGTGGGAGGGCCGACGGCCGGGCCGGACGCGGGCCTCCACCGCGACGGTGGACCGGCCCCGCCGCGCCGCCTGCCGGGGCCGACGGCCGGTTTCCGTCAGTCTCCGCAGAGGCGAAGGCCCAGCACGAAGACGTGGTTGGCGAGGGCGTTGATCCACGCCACCCGCACCCTCCTCAGCTCGCCGTCGGCTTCCTCGAGGTAGCAGTCCAGGTCGGGGCCCGGCGGGTTCGGCCCGACGTACACCCCGCCGAGGCCCTGCGGGCTCCGGTCCCGGAGCATGACGGGGAACGTCCATTCGGCGCCATCGGGGGTCTTCGCCGTGACCCGGATGATCTCGAAGGAGGGGGCTCTTTCGTCTAGGCGCCTGTCGTCGAGCATTCGCTTCTCCCGAAATGAGGTGGCGGCGGCGGGCGGACGGAGCCCGAGGAGGCCCCGTCGCCCGTCCCGCTCATCGTTCTCCAGCGGCCGCGGGCCGGTTGTGGATCAGCCAGTCGTTCAGGAGGCCGCAAAACAGCGCCGAGGGCGAGAAACCGTCCTCGGCCAAGGCGTTCAAGAGGCCCTGGCGGAAGTCGTCCAGCGTGGTGAACTCCTCGATGACCCCGAGGTAGACGGATCGCGGGAGCTTGCAATCGTCGCCGTTCGACAGGGAGCTGAACTCCCGCGCGTGCATGAAGGCGTCGAGGGCGCCGTAGGCGGACCCTTCGCAGGGGGCGAGATTCACGATGATGATCACTTCCTTCATGGACGCCCCCCACGAGCTTTCCCGGCGGGCCACGGCCCCTCCCGCCCCTCTTGCCACTCAAGGTACGATTCGAAGCCGCCGAGTCAAGGACTTTCCGCGGGAGGGAGGGAAACCCATCCGGCACCCGGCGCTTCGGGTGCGCAAGGGCAGCGGCCCGGAGGCAGTGTGCCGGGTCGTGGCGACTCTCCGCCGCGGGGAGCGGGCGCCGGGCCGGTGTACCCCGGGGACCATCCGCGCGGGAGCTTCCGCGCGGACCTGCCTCCCCGCGGAAGGTCGGGCGGCCTCGCTGTCACGCTTCGCCGTTCTTTTTCGCCTGGTCGGCGAGCTTTTTTCCCGCGTCGGCGAGGGTCCAGTACCACTTTTCCCGCGCCTCAAAAAGCCGGGCCTCCACCAATCTCGCCCGGCGCCGGAGGGAGAGGGAGACTCCGCAGCCGACACCCAGAACAAGGAGGCCCAGCAGGCCCAACCCGAGCGCCAGGCCGCGTTCGCCGCGGGCCCACTGCCATCCCACCAGCAGGGAGGCCGCCCCCGCGAGAAGGAGCCCCAGGAAGAGGCTCCTCTGCGCGCGCTTCCTGCACGCCTGGGCGTCGGCGTGCATCGCGGTCAGCTCGCGCCTCGCCTGCTCCCTGGCCTGAACGAGCTGGCCTCGCAATCGCGCCGTCGAGGCGCGGGCGGCGGAAGGTACGTCTCCGCGCGGCGCGTCCGCCTCACTCGGGAGGTCGAAGGGCAAGGACCTGGGCTCGACGGCCATGGCTCCACCCCTCAGGCTGGACGCAGCCCCCTTCCTGAACTGTTCGTCAAATCTTGCTTTTGTCAAGCGAAACCGGCGTTCTTAGGGCCTATCCGGGGAATAGCGCATGGTCGCGACGGAGGCCAGCCGTGATGAAGGGATCAGGCTACCGGGGGGCCCGGCGGCCTGGCCCGGGCAAGGAAGCGAGCGAAGGGCGATGTTGGAGTCCATCGGACGAGCGGACCGACGCCGCAGACGCGGGTTTATCCGCCGGTGCAGCCGATAACTGGCGAGAAATCCGGACTAGGGTTTCTCCTCCTCGTCAGGCAAGTCCACGCCGCGCCAGCAGAGGTGGAGCAGGCCGACCGGCTCCATCTGGGAGGGGGCGTGGCTCGGGAAGGTGACGACCCCCGCGGCGATGTCCTCGGTGTCGTAGAAGCCGTGCAGCACCGGCTCCACGGCCAAAACCACCCGCCGCATGACGGACTTCTCCTCCTCGGGGGAGACGATGACGAGGAAGGAGTCGTCGGGGCGCTGGCCCAGGACCGCCGTGGGGCACTGCTCCCGGAGGACCTGGGAGATCTTCCAGCCCGTCTGGAAGATCACGTCGCGCAGCTTCGCGTGGCCGTATTTCTGCTCGAAAACCTCGAGCTCGCGCGGCGGGAACGTCAGCTCGAGCAACAGCGGACTCCCCCCGGCCTCCCGCCTCGCCCGGAACTCGTCCTCCACGAGCCAACTCGTCCTCATCCCGGTCCAGGTCACCCGCCGCCGGCCCTCCTCCACCTCCTGGAGGAGCTGCGCCACGAGCCTCTCGAGGTGGTGGGGATCGTAGGGCTTGGTAACGTAGGCGTCCGCGCCGGAGTCCAGCCCCCAGCAGACGTCGTCGTGCGTGTCCTTGGCGGTAAGCAGGATGACGGGCGTCGCCTTGAAACGGGGGTCGCGCTTGAGGTCCCGGCAGACCGCGAAGCCGTTCTTCTTGGGCATCATGACGTCGAGCAGTACGAGGTCGGGGCGGTGCGCGAGGGCGGCCTTCTCCGCGGCCTCGCCGTCCGCGGCCTCGGTGATCTCGTAGCCCAGCAGTTGGAACTGGGCGCGCAGGATGTGCCGGACTCGGTCCTCGTCGTCCACGATGAGCAGCCTCTTTTTCATGGGTACTCCCTCCCGTCCCGCCCGGGGCGTGCCGGCGACGCGCCTCACCCTTCGGCCCTATCCGTCTGGCCTTTGGTGCGGATTTTACCATCGGTGGGGGTGCGATTGCCAAGGGCGCGGCGGCCCCGGAATTCCATGGCGATTCCTCATCCACCGCCCGGGATTGGGGGACACGCGCGAGGCGCTTCCGCCCGCGGCGTTACCGGCCGTAGAGCCGGAAGATCGCGAAGCGGACGGGGCAGGTGCAGACCTCGTGGCCCGCGTAGAACAGGCGGTACGGGCACGAGCGATTCTCCTCCGTGCAAAGGAAGAGGATGTTCTCGCCGTCCGCGTAGAGCACGTCGCAGAGGGGCTTGTCGCCGCACGCCCCGCGCTCCAGGCAGGAGTGGGCGTGCAGACACCTCCCAGCTTCCGCGACCACCGACGGTCCGACGGTCCATTTCATGGAACACTCCGGTATTCTTGATCTTGAGGATACCCGGAAACCGGCGCGTGTCCAGTGGAAACCGCCCCTTTGTGAC
>JAKAIJ010000134.1 GCA_021814355.1 Acidobacteriota bacterium | reverse complement strand
CTGAAGAAGAGGCGGATGCTGTCCCATACGCGACGGAAGAAGCCGCCTTCCCCGACCGCCTCGAGCGCGACCAGTGGCGCCTGCGCCACGACCTGGCCGGCGGTGTTCACGAGTTCGACTCGCCCGGTTGTGATGTGCAGCTGCTCATCGAGTGTGGTCGTATTGCTCGTCCGGTCGGGGAGGCGCACCCGGATCGAGAACGTCTGGGCCGCGGGCGAGGTGGCCTGCCACTCCCTCCACGGCGCCAACCGGCTCGGGTGCAACTCCACCGCCGAGTGCCTGGTCTGGGGAGGCATCACCGGCGAAGAGATCGCCAAGTACCTCGCCACGAACCCCGGGCTCCACGCTTTCCCCGAGGCCAGGGCCGGCGAGGAGGAGGCCCGGGTCTTCAAGGGCCTACTCCAGAAGGACGGCCCCGAGAACCCCTACAAGATCCGCCGCGAGCTCCGCGCGGCCATGGATGCGCATGCCGGGGTCTACCGCACGGGCGACTCCATGAAGGAGGGACTCCGAAAGATTGGCGAGCTCAAGGAGCGGTTCCGAAACGTCGGCATCCAGGACAAGGGGCGCGTCTACAACTCGAACCTCTTCCACGCCCTCGAGTGCGAGAACATGCTCGATCTGGCCGAGGCGCTGCTCCTGGCGGCCGACGCCCGCGAGGAGTCCCGCGGCGGCCACGCGCGCCGGGACTTCCCCGCCCGCGACGACGACCGCTTCCTCAAGCACTCGATGGTCCACTACGACGGGGGCGGCAAGCCCCGGCTCGACTACAAGCCGGTGACCATCACCCTGTGGAAGCCGGTGGAGAGAAAATACTGATGAGGTTCTCAATCGTCGGTTATGGGTGGTTGGTTCCTAAGAGAGCGGTCGCGGCGGTTCGGTTTCGCCGGCCGCCGAAGACCCGAACCGAAAACCGACAACCGAGAATTGATAACTGAAGCGTCTTTTCGGAGGCATCCATGCCTGAACTGAAGCGGCACGACAACCGGCTTGGGATCTGGGGCTGGCTGGGTGGCGGGCGCTGGGGGATGGAGCGCTACGCCTACATCCTCCACCGCGTCACGGGCCTCGGGATTCTGGCCTACTTCCTGATGCACATCTGCGTGACGAGCCTGAGGGCGTGGGGCATCTACCTCTGGACCGGCGAAGGGGCCTTCCTCGACGCCCCGGTTTTCAAGGTGGGCGAGTTCCTGGTTTTCTCGGCCTTCGCCTTCCACGCCTTCAACGGCGTGCGGCTCATCCTGGTGGAGCTGGGCTTCGCGGTGGGCAAGCCCATCGAGCCGGTCTACCCCTACAAGAGTTCGCTCCACGTCCAGCGTCCCCTCTTCCTGGCGATGATGGTCCTCGCGGCGGTCTTCTTCGCGGCGGGGAGCTACGAGTTCTGGCACGGCCTGGCGAGATAGGAGGCGGCCATGCGCGAAACCAAGTACTGGACCTGGTTCATGGCGGCCGGCCTCCTGATTCTGGCGCTGCTCGGGCTCCACATGGTCGTCATGCACCTGGGCTCCCTGACCCACCTTTTCGCGGCCCATCCCGACCAGCCGAGCGTGGCGCAGGCGAACTCGCAGGCCCGCGACGCGAGCCTCTTCTTCACGCTGTCCTACGTCGTGCTCCTCGGCGCGGGCCTCTTCCACGGCCTCTACGGCTTGAGGGTCGTGGTCTTCGAGCTGAGCCTCAAGCCCGCGGCGGAGAAGGCCCTGAGCGCGCTCCTGTTGGTGGTGGGGCTCGGGCTCTTCGGCCTCGGAACCTACGCGGCCTTCGCGGCCCACGGCCGGGCGGCGGGCGCATCGCCGGCCGTGGCCTCCGTAGCGGGCGCGTCCTTGGCGGGGAGGAGCTGACCATGTGGGAGAACGTCGCCGAGGTCCGCGAAGTCGCCTTCCACGTCACGAGGTTCACCCCGGAGCGCGACGTCAAACCCCGCGTCCAGACCTTCCAGGTCCCCGTGCGCGCGGGGATGACCGTGCTCGAGGGGCTCCACTACATCAAGGAGAACCTGGACAGCTCGCTGGTCTGGCGCTACTCCTGCCGGATGGGCGTCTGTGGCTCCTGCGGAATGCTCCTGAACGGGCGCCCGGGGCTCGCCTGCAACACCCAGATCTTCGACATCGCCGGCACGGATCTGACCGTGGGGCCGCTGCCCAATTTCGACGTCGTGAGGGACCTGATCCCCGACCTGGTTCCGATGTTCAGCAAGCACGCCGGGCTCAGGCCGCACGTCGTGCGCGAGGACGCGGCGGACCAGGACGACCCGGCGGGCGAGTACTTCCAGACGCCCGCGCAGCTCGAGGAGTTCCTCCAGTTCACCTACTGCATCAAGTGCGCCTGTTGCATGGCCGCCTGCCCCACGCTGGCCACCGACGCGGGCTATCTGGGGCCCATGCCCCTGGCGCAGGTCCAGCGCTACAACGTGGACACCCGGGACGGCGGCAGGGGGGAGCGCCTCGCGGCCGCGGGCGCGGCCCATGGAGTCTTCCGGTGCCACTACGCGGGCGAGTGCTCCCGCGTCTGCCCCAAGGGCGTGGACCCGGCGAAGGCCATCCAGCACCTCAAGCGCCAGCTCGTCCTCGACTATCTGCACCTGGCCCGGCGGCAGAAGCCCTGCGCCAAGCAGCACGGTCCGGGAAAGGGGACGCGCGACCCCCAGATTCCCGCCTCCCCGCCGAGGACCATCGGCGCGTAGCGCGAAGACTTTTCAGCCGGCAGCCGGACGGGGCGGTGCCCGCGCCCTTTTGCGGCGGGGCCGCCGTGTGGGACAATGGCGCCGACGAGGTGCGGCCATGGAGACGTTCAAGGTTCCCAAGGAGCAGGCGCGGGTGTCCCTGTGCGTCCCGCCCCACCCTCCGGAGGAGCGGGTCCTCTTCCTCTCGGCCTTCGCAGAGGCCCACCAAGGATCGGAGACGGTCTCGGACCTGCTCCTGAGGCCCCAGCGGTTCCTGCCCATGCTCAACGGGGGCGGGGCCGTCTCCCTCGTGCGCAAGGAGGCGATCCGGTGGCTCCGGGTGGAGGAGCCGGGGCGGGCCGAGTGGCACTACCTGGAGGAGCGCGAGGGCACGCCGCGGGCCAAGGTGCGGATCGAGTTCTCGGCAGGCGGCGACGCCGTCGAGGGGGTGGTCCACGCCCTGACGCCCCCGGGCGAGCAGCGAACCCTCGACGTGGTGAACCTCCTGGAGGGGTTTCTCCACGTGGAGACGGCGGAAGGCCTCTACCTCGTGAACCTCGCCCACGTGTGCCACGTGCATATCTTGGAGGAGACGGATGCCGGCGCTTGACAAGCTGCTCGACGCGATGGGCCCCCGCGGGGCGGAGCTGCTGGTCCTGAAGACGGGCCAGCCCCCGCAGTTCAAGACGGCGGCGGGCCTCCAGCCCATGGCCAAAGGAGTCCTCCAGGAGGCCCACGTGGTGGGCTACGTCAAGGAGCTCGCGCCGGGCCCCGCCGAGTGCGCCCGGCTGGACCAGCGCCAGGGCGTGACGTTCAGCTACCGGAGCTTCAGCGTGGCGGTGGAGTTCTCCCCCATGGGCGCCGAGGCCAGGTTCGTTCCCGACGGCGCCGGGGGAGAGCCCCTGCCCGCCTTTCCCGTGGTGAGCCCAGGCGCGCCGCCCCCCGCCCGCGCCGCGGCGCCCGCGGTGAAGGCCGCCGGCCCGCCGCCCGGGGCTCCGGTCATTGACGCGCTGTTCCACGAGATGATCGGCAAGGGCGCCTCGGACCTCCATCTCACCACCGGGGAGCCGCCGCGGCTGCGGCTCCACGGCGAGATGGTTTCCATGGACCGCCCCCGGGTGACCCCCGAACAGATGGCCGAGTTCCTCTGGCCCATTTGTCCTCAGAGGAACCGCACGGAGTGGGAGAGCGACCACGACACCGACTTCGCCTACGAAGTGACGGGACTCGCCCGCTTCCGCTGCAACTACTTCATGGACCGGTTCGGGCTCGGCGCCGTCTTCCGGCAGATTCCCACCAAGATTCCGCTGGTGGAGGAGCTGGGGCTTCCCAAGCACGTGGTGGACCTCTGCTGGCTCTCCAAGGGGTTCGTGGTGGTCACCGGGCCCACGGGCTCGGGGAAATCCACCAGCCTGGCGGCCCTCGTGGACTACATCAACGCCAACCGCTCGGACCACATCATCACCATCGAGGACCCCATCGAGTTCGTCCATCCCAACAAGCGCTGCCTCCTGAACCAGCGCGAGGTGGGGGCCCACACCCACGGGTTCAAGCGGGCCCTGCGCGCGGCCCTGCGCGAGGACCCCGACATCGTCCTGGTGGGCGAGATGCGCGACCTCGAAACCATCGCCATCGCCATCGAGACGGCGGAGACGGGGCACCTCGTCTTCGGGACCCTCCACACCACCACCGCCGCCTCCACCATTGACCGAATCATTGACCAGTTCCCCGCCGACCGGCAGGCCCAGATCCGGGTCATGCTCTCGGAGACCCTCAAGGGGGTCATCGCCCAGACCCTCTGCCGGAAGATCGGCGGGGGCCGGGTGGCGGCCTTCGAGATCCTCATCGTCAACAGCGCCATGTCCAACCTCATCCGCGAGGGAAAGACCTTCCAGATCCCCTCCCTGATGCAGACCCAGCGGCAGCTCGGCAACCTCTGCCTCAACGAGTCCTTGAGCGACCTGGTCCGCCGGGGCATCGTGGAGCCCAAGGAGGCCTACATCAAGGCCGTGGACAAGACCGGCCTGAAGGGGCTCTACGACCGGCATGGGATCAAGTTCGACCCGGACCACATGGAGGACTGAGGGGCCAGGAAAGAAGAAGCCCGGCGTCCCGCGGCCTTACCGCAAATCCAAGCGGAAAGGGGCCACCCCTCCCGCCCACGGTCTTCGGCCTCGCTTCCCCTCTCCCCGCTTCGAAGCGGACCTTCACGTTTTTGTCAACATTCCCGCCGGCGGAAGTATAATCGGAACCGGCGGAGTGGCGATGGCCGGAGGCGCGCGCAGGATCATCCTCCTGGGAGGGCTCAGTGCCGCGTCCGCGGCCGTTTTGGCCCTCTACGCCGCCCTCTTCACCGCCCTGCCCACCCCCTATCTCCTGAAACGGGCCACGGCCCTCTTCGCCCGCTCCGGCGTGAGCCTCGAGGTCGCCTCGGTGGAGGGCACACTCGGGCGGGGCCTCACCGTCTCGGGGCTGCGTCTGGAGGCGCCGGGGCGCTGGTCCCTCGCGGTGAAGCGCGCGAACGTCCGCGTCTCGCTCCGCGCCCTCTTTCTCGGCCGAATGACCCTCGACCACATCCTGCTCGACGGCGCCGAGCTGAAGGTCCGCCGGCCCGCCGGCGGCGCGCCCAGCTCGGCGACCGCGCCCCGCGCGAGCCTCTCCGTCGTCGCCCTCGAAGTGCGGAACGGCCGCGTGGAGGTGGCGCAGGAGGGGGCGTCCCCCACGGAGGCGGCCTTCGGCGGGTGGGACTCCGTGGAGGCGGAGGCCGCGCTGCGTCTCTCCGGCGACGGGCTCCAGGCGCGCGTGCGGACTCTCTCGGCCGTCCCGAGGGATCCCCGGCTCCTTCCCCTCCGGGCCCGCGGCGCGATGCGCTGGGGCTGGAACCGGACCCTGGACTTCGACGCCGTCGTGACCGCCGCGGGGGCCGAGGGCCTCCTGCGCGGAGAGCTGAGGCGAATCGGCGAAAAGGACGCGGTGGGGGAGGCCCGGCTCCTGCTGAGCCGCTTCCCCCTGCGGGCGGCGCGCGGCTTCTGGCGCGCCGCTCCCGACCGCACGGCTTCGGCGGAGCTGGCGCTCACCTACGCGAAGGGGCGCCTCGGCTGGGAGGGGGCCGTGGAGGTCCAGGGCTCGGGCTCGGCCTCGGTGAAGGGCTCGCTCCGCGGCGACGGCGAGGGGGTCCTCTGCGAGGGGGAAGCGAGTACGGCGCGGTTCGTGGAGGGCACCCCGCCGCTGGTGCCCGCCCTGGAGGCGCTCCGCGCCCGGTACGGAGGAACGGCCCGCTGGAGCATCCACGTGGTCCGCGGAGAGCCCCGCGCCTGGTCCCTCCTTCTCTCCCCGGCGGAGGCCGAGATCTACGGAGTGCCGATCCGGTCGGGCGCCGTCACCCTCACCGGCGAGGGAAGCGCCTTCGTCCTGAAGGGGAGCTGCGCCTCCTTCGTGACGGGGCACGCCTCGGGGCGGCTGGATTGGGAAGGAGCCGGGAAGGGGTGGTCCGCCGAGGCCGCCTGCGACGCCCTCGACTTGCGCGCCCTGCTCACCCCCCTGGGCTTCTGGCGGGAGCCGCCCTCCGCAGTGGCGCTCCCCGCGGGGCGCTTCCGGGTGGCGCGGGTCTCCCTGAGCCGCTCGCCCGCCCGGTTCTCCCTCGCCGCGGCGGGCACCGAACCCGCGGGGGCTCCCGTCCGGTTCTCCCTGGAATCGTCGCCGGACGGGGTGGCGTGGACCGTGGAGGCCGAGGGTCTCGACCCCGGTGCATACGGAGCCGGGAGCGCCGGGGCCCTCACGGGGCGCCTCGCCTTCTCCGGGCCGGGGGCCGACGAGGGGACCTTCGGCCTGACGCTGGAGCGGTGGCGCCTGGGCGAGGTCTCGGGCGGCCCCGTGGAGGCGAAGCTGCGCCTTTTCCAGGGGGGCCTCTCCCTCGAGCCCTGCGCCGTGGCCACCTCGCTCGGGAGGGCGACGGTGGGAGGGACCCTGGCGCGCACGGGGGACCTCACGGCCCGGTTCGACGCCGACGGGCTCGACCTCGGCCCCCCCTCCCGGTTCCTCAAGGTGGAGGGGTTCTCCGGGGTCCTGGACGGTCGGCTCCAGGTGGAGCGGCGCGGCGGCCGCTGGCGGGGCGCCGGCCGCGGGTCGGTGGCGCGCGCCGGCTACGCCGGATGGTCCGCGCGAGAGGTGACCTTCGATGGAACCTGGGAGCCGGAGGGCGCCGCCGCCCGCGTGCGGTGGAGCGGCCTGGGTACCGCCGACATGCCGCTCGGAGCGGGGACCCTCGAGGTCTCGGGCCGTCCGGAGGCAATCGAGTTGAAGCTCGACGGTGAGCTGGGGGAGGGCCGCCGCCTCGCCGCCCGCGCGTCGGGCGCGTTGGAGGCGGAGCGGGGGGATCTTCTGCTCCGGGGCGTCTCCCTACGGCTCGAGCACGCGGTTTTCCTCCAGGAGGGCGA
>JAKAIJ010000133.1 GCA_021814355.1 Acidobacteriota bacterium | reverse complement strand
CCCCTTGTGGCGGTAGTGGGCCCCGGTGAAGGCCCCGCGCTCGTGGCCGAAGAGCTCGCTCTCGAGCAGCCCCTCCGGCAGGGCGCCGCAGTTGACCGTAATGAAGGGCATGAAGCGGCGGGCGCTGGCGGAGTGGATGGCCCGGGCGACCAGCTCCTTGCCGGTGCCGCTCTCCCCGAGGATCAGGACGGTGGCGTCGGAGGAGGCCACGGTGGAGACGAGCTTGAGGACATCCCGCATCGCCTCGCTCTCCCCGACCACCTCGCCGAAGGGGGTCACCTCCTCGAGCTGCGTCTTGAGGGCCAGGTTCTGCTTCTCGAGGATCTTCTTTTCGGCGGCGTTGCGGATGAGGTGCTCCAGGTCGTCGGGGTCGAAGGGCTTGGTGATGTAGTCGAAGGCCCCCTGCTTCAGCGCCTGGACGGCCGTCTCGACGGAGGCGTAGGCGGTCATGAGAATGATCACCGCCTCGGGGTGGGTCTCGCGGATGCGCTGCTGGAGCTCGAGCCCGTCCATTCCGGCCATCTTGATGTCCAGGAGGTAGATGTCGAAGTCCTCCCGGGCCAAGCGCCCGAGGGCCTCCTTGCCGCTGGAGGCGGCTTCCACGCGGTAGCCCCCCTCACGGAACCACGCCTGGAGGGAGTCCCGCACGCTGAACTCGTCGTCCACGATGAGGATGCTGATGGGCTTGCTCATGCGCTCTCCTCGGGGCCCGCCCCCGCGCCCTCCGGCGCCGGCGGAGGCTCGGGCGGCTTGACGGGGAAGTGGAGGGTGACGGTGGCGCCCCGGCCGGGCTCCGACGTGGCCTCGACGCTCCCGCCGTGGTGGGTCACGATGTTGTCCACGACGGCCAGCCCCAGCCCGACACCGTGGGCGTCCTCCTTGGTGGAGAAGAAGGGCTCGAACACGCGCTCCAGCGTGGCGCGATCCATCCCCACGCCGGTGTCCTGCACGCTCAGCCAGAGGCCGCCCGGCTCGGGGCCGGTGGAGACGGTGAGGGTCCCCTCTCCCGGCATCGCCTCGCAGGCGTTGATGAGAACCGCGAGCAGGGCCTGCACCACCTGCTGCCCGTTGCACCAGAAGCGCGGCAGATCGGCGGCAAGGTGACGGCGCACGTCCACCGCCTGGAGCTGGAGCCGGTGCTGGACCAGCCGCAGGGCCTCCTCCGCCAGCGCGTTCAGGTCGTTCTCCTCGATCACGAGGTTCTTTCTGCGGGAGAACTGGAGCAGCCCCTTCACGATCTCGCCGCACCGCGCCGCCTCGCTCTCGATGAACTCCAGGTCGCAGCGGCTGTCGTCGTCGAGGGTGCCGGGGTGCTTGTCCGCCCGCTTCTGGAGCAGCTTGGCGTAGGTCCGGATGCCCGCCAGCGGGTTGTTGATCTCGTGGGCCACGATGGCCGCGAGTCGTCCGATGGTGGCCATCCGCTCCACCCGGAGCAGGTGCTCCTGGGCGTTTCTGAGCTCCCCCGTCTTCTCCTCCACCTTCTGCTCGAGCGTCTCGTTGTAGTGGCGGATGACCTGCATGGCCTCCTTCAGGCGGCGGGTCATGTCGTTGAAGGAGCGCGCGAGCACGCCGATCTCGTCGCGGTGGGCGATGGGGATGGGCTCGTCCAGGACCCCGTCGGCCACCCGCCGCGTCCCCTCGATGAGGCTCTTGACGGGCCGCTCCACCCAGATGAGGACGAAGAGCACCGCCACCACCGTCACCGCCGCCACCGAGAGGAGGATGCCCCCCACGGCGCGCCATAGGCTGGCGCGGAAGACCCGGTCCACGTCGCGCATGGAGACCGTGACGTCGAGCACCCCCAGGACCCGCCTGTCCGCGGGGTGGTAGTGGCAGGCGGCCTGGCTGCAGCCCGGCTCGTTCTCGATGGGCGCGATGACGCCCATCACGCGGCCGGGGACGCCGGGCGCCGAGAAGATGCGGATCCGGTCGTGGCGGTTGAGCCTCTGGAAGGGCGCGTCGGCGGCGTGGCAGGCGACGCACTGTTCGGCCCGCTTGTCCACGAGCCGGCCGATCTCGGAGGCTTCGGTGGAGTAGGCGATCCCGCCCGACTCGTTGAAGACCCGGAGCCGCACCATGCCGGGCTCCCGGGCCACGTTGCCCATGATCTCGTAGAGCTGCTCGCGGTCGTTGCGGAGCATGGCGGACCGGACCGACCGGCGCACCACGTCGGCGGTCCGGTCCGCGCTCTGGAAGAGGACGTCCTTCAGGTCGGCGCGCTGGTAGAAGGCGCCCAGGACCCCCAGCCCTCCCTGGAAGCAGAGGACGCTGCCCACGAGGGCGACGGCGAGCTTGATCGAGAGACCCTGCAGACGCCGGCGCATCCCCCCCTCCCCATCGGGCCGGTCATGCCGCGCGGTCGCACGCGGCGGCGCGCGACGGCTCCCGGCGGGATGCCTCGAAGACCGGGAGGTATTTGACCGCCAGCGCGAAGACCGCAAAGCCGGCGGCGGTGAACATGAGCGTCACGGACCACTCCATCCACGTGGGCGTGTAGGCGGCCCCGGCGGACCACTCCATGCCGGTGATGGAGACGTTCAGGCGGTTCAGGACGAATCCCAACACGGCGCTCAAGGAGCCGGCGAAGAGCCAGACCGGCCGGCGCCTCAGGACCCGGCTGGCGAAGAGCGCCACCGGCACGCCCACGAGCAGGAGCATCTCGAGATAGAAATATAGCGCCTCCCTGGAGAGCGCGTCCACCCCCACGAAGGCGCCGCGGTAGTGCATGTCCCACAGGCGAAGCAGGCCGTAGATTCCGAGGACCACCACCATGGCCTTGGCGGCTGCCGAGAGGAGGGCGATCTCCAGGGCCTTGCCGAAGGCTCGCTTGGAGAGGCTGGACTCGACGATCACCATGGCGAACCCGATCCCCACGGCCGAAATAAAGAAGAGCGCGGGCAGCAACGGGCTGTACCAGAGGGGGTGGAGCTTCGTGGGGGTGATCAGGTAGAAGCTGCCCAGGGAGGACTGGTGGAGGGTGGAGAGGATCACCCCCGCGATGACCAGCGGAATGCTCATCGCGTGCATCGCCTTCACCGCCCACCGCACGCGGAGGCGCTCGAAGACCACGGGGGAGAACTCCAGGGCCAGCACGGCGAGGTAGAGGGTCACGCACCACCCCACCTCGAACATCACCGAGCTGGGGTTCCAGAACCAGAGCGGGTGCCAGATCCGCCAGGGCAGACCGATGTCCAAGCAGATGGCCGTGCCCACCAGCAGGTACCCCAGGAACGCGGTCAGGACCGCCGGCCGCGCCAGCGGCTGGAACCGCTCCAGGTTGAAAAGGTAGACCAGCGCGCAGACGGTGAAGCCCCCCGCCGCGAGCCCCACCCCGCACAGGACGTCGAACCCGATCCAGAGGCCCCAGGGGAAGCGGTCCGAGAGGTTGGTGGCCGCCCCGAGCCCGTGGAAGATCCGGACGTAGACCGAGTAGGTGCCGAACAGCAGGAGCGCCGCCAGCACGCCTTTCCAGAAGGTGAGTCTCACCGGGAGCGTCATGGCGCGCCCTCCTCCTCGCCGGCGGAGCCGGCCGCCAGCTCGTTCTTCCGCCCCGTCAGCCAGTACATCCCGTAGAGGAACACGCCGCCCACCAGGATCACGCCGGGGATCTTCGAGAGCACCTCGTGCGTCAACTGGGGCAGCGGGCCCTGGTGGAGCCGGGCCGGGAACCCAAGCTGGGCCATGGGGACGTCCGCCAGGAAGAGCACCGACGTCCCGCCCACCTCCGTCTCGCCGAAGACCGCGTTCTCGTAGCGGGCCGGCTCGGCCGCGATGCGCCGGTGGGCCTCCGCCAGCAGAGCCTCGCGCTCCCCGAAGACCGTGGCTTCGGCGGGGCACGCCTCGGAGCAGGCGGTGGGCCTCCCCGCCTTCACCCGGTCGGCGCAGAGGATGCACTTGCGGACGCGGGGCCGGGGGCTGTCCCACTCGTACGTGGGCACCCCGAAGGTGCAGGCGATCATGCAGTACCGGCAGCCCATGCACCGGTCCCAGTCGTAGGCCACCGGCCCCTCGGGGGTCTTGTGGAGGGCCGCCACCGGGCAGGCGGAGGCGCAGGCGGGCTCGACGCAGTGCATGCAGAGCCTGCGCACGTACCGGCCGCCGTGCTCCTCCAGGGCGCAGTAGTTCTTGCTGCTCAGGAGCTGCGGCGGCTCCTTCGTCTTCGGGAGGCCGTTGGCCTCCTGGCACGCCTCCGTGCAGGCTCCGCAGCCGATGCAGCGCGTCACGTCCACGAGAAGTCCTTTGGGGTTCATGGTTCGCCTCCTAGAACCGCTCCATCAGGAAGCCGCGGCGGAATTCCTCCCAGGCCGCTTGGCCGAGCACGGCAATGACCCCGTCCACCGGCTCGCCCCCGTCGGCCGCGACGCGCGCCGCCGGGTAGGTTTGGAGAAATCCCCGCGCGCGCTCCACCTCGCCGTCCAGGAACCGGCGCGCCTCCTCGGCCACCCGGAGCCGGCCGAGGCCGAGGCCCAGGTCGGAGGGGTGGAACTTGAGGAGCCAGCCCTCGCCGTATGGGTCCCGGGCGACCGGCTGGGGGTGGGTGGCGAGATCGGCGTGGACCTCGGTCACGACGCCGTCCAGCGGCGCCGCCAAGTGCGCCAGACGCTCGTCCTTGTACAGGGTGGCCATGGATTCGCCGGCCCGAAGGGCACTTCCCACCCGCGGGAGCTCCACCGCGTCCGGCCGGCCCAGCATCTGGCGGGCGAAGTCATCCACCCCCGCCACCACGGTGCCGTCCGGCTCCACGTGGGCCCAGGTGTGGCCCGGCGAGAGGAAATAGCCCGCGGGGCAGAGAACCCTCCAGTCCAGGTGGTGGTTGGCGCCGGCCGGAGGCGCCGCCGTCCGCCGGGCCGCCTCGCGCCGCCGCGCCAGCGCCTGCACGACGAGGTCGGTGGCCAGAAAGGCCAGGATGGTGAGAATGACCAGAATCGGGACCATGGGAGGACCTCCTTTCCTTTTCTCCTGCCCCTTCGAAAGTCCGTCTCCACGGGGTTCGGCCGGGGCTTCGGGGTGTCGCGCTCTGCGGCAGGGACCGTCGCAGTTCTCGCTACCCCTACCACAGAGGAAGCAAGGAGCGTTCCGTTGCCTAGTTTTCATAAAAACTCATTTATTATCAGTATGATATGGGGACTCAGCGGCTACGGCTCGCGCGGGGGGAATGGCGGATTCCTCAACACCCGGAGGTGGACAACAAGAACTTGGCATTGTTTTAGAAAGCTATTTACAAGGATTCGAGGTCTGGAGAATTTTCCAGCAGTCTTTCGTATTCTTCATCACTCGGTGTAACACGCTGATAAATAATAGAAAAATGGAGTTGCCCCCGCCCTCTAGGCCCGTAAGGTGGCGTCCCACGCGAAGCGAGGGCGGATTCGCGGCGGCGTTATCTCGCCAGCTCGGCCAGGAGCTCGTCCAGTTCCCTGCGCGCCCGCTCCAGCTCGGCGCCGGCCAGGACCCGGTTGTGCACCCCCCCCGCCCGGTCGAGGTAGGCTAGACGGGCGCGGATGGCGTCCAGGCGCCTTCCCGCGGCGGCGGTGTCGGCGCCCCTCCGGCGCAGCGCCCCGAGCGCCATCTGCACCTGGTCCTCGGAGGCCTGGACCCTCTCGCGCGTCCGCTTCAGGTCGGCCCGCCAGGTCTCCAGCTCCTTCGGACCCTGCGCGTCGTGGCAGGAGGCGCAGGCTTTTCCCACCTCCCGCAGGGCATCGGCCTTCGTGGGGTCGTGGCAGTCGCCGCAACCGACGCCTTCCGCCATGGAGTCCGCTTTCCCGGCGATCCCGAGGGCCGGCGGCGGCGCGCCCCGGTAGAGGGAGGTCTGGCGCGGGTGGCAGCGGGCGCAGTCCGCCTTGGCGCTTTCGTGGTGGCAGGGAGCGCAGTCCCTCGGCGAGGCGAGGGCGAGCGCCTTGTGCTTTCCCGCCTCGTGACAGACGTCGCAGGAGAGCCCCGCCCTCCGCAGATGGAAGGCGTGCGGAAGGTCCGTCCCCTGGAAGTCGTAGGGCTCCGCGCGGGGGATGAAGGTGTGGCACGACTCGGTGCAGTAGCCGAAGGGACCCTTCGCGAGGGAAAGCTGGACCGGCGGCGCCATCTTGCGTCCGGCGGCCTCGCCGAGTTTCTCGAGGAGGGCGCCGCTCGCCTGCACCGTTTTCACGGCGTACTCGATGTTGTGGACCGGGTGGCCCTGCTCCAGGAGCCGGGCGTTGAACTCCAGGTCGACGGCGAGCCGCGCGGCCTCCGGCGAGCCCTTCGCCGAGGCGGCGAGCGTCGCCCCCTGCCGGGCGAGGCGACGCGCCTCGGCGGCGAGGGCGGCGCCCTGGCTCTTCCACCGGTCCACCATGGGGATAAAGCGTGCGTCGTGGCAGGCGGCGCAGGCCCGCGGGTCGGCGGACTTGCTGCCCTGCCCCAAAAAGGCCGACCCGCCCTGGGTGAGCACCTGGGTGTGGCAGCCGGTGCAGTTGATCTGGGCCGCGAACATGCGGCTGGGGGTCTCCGGGGCGCCCTTGGCGCCCACCCCGAGGTACATCTCCTTCGGCCCCGAGTGGAGGCTCGAGTGGCAGGACTCGCAGGAGACGTCCAGAACCGACAGGACCTTGATGTTCCCATGGCGGATGGGCTCGTGGCACTCGAGGCAGCGGATCTCCTTCACGGTGACGTGCTGGTTGTGGACCGCCCTGGCGTCGCCAATTTTCTCGACGCGCGAGACGTGGCAGGAGTAGCACTTGTCCCGGGAGACCCCCCCGCCGCCCTCGTGGACCGAGAGGTGGCAGCGGCCGCAGGCCACGCCCGAGTCCACGTAGGCCTTCATGTCGAAGAGGAAGCCGCCGTGCCGGGTCATCCCGCCCGGGGCGCCGTGGCAGGCGCCGCACCCCGCCACCGTCTGGGCCGGGGCCTGTCCCTTGAAGTGGCAGAGGTAGCAGATGCGCTTGTCCACCCCCACGTGGCCCGCTTCCTCGCTGTACCCGTGGCAGGAGGCGCAATGGAGCCGGATGCCGCGGCGGTCCACGCCCATGTGGGGGGCGTGGGGGAACGTGACGGCGAGGAATTTCACCCCCTTGCTCGCCGCGACGTCGCCGTGGCAGGTCCGGCAGGCTTCGTCGGGGACGTAGGCGTGGGGGCGGGGCTGGTAGGTGC
>JAKAIJ010000132.1 GCA_021814355.1 Acidobacteriota bacterium | reverse complement strand
GAAGGGGGGACGAGAAGGGCGGGAGACGCCGTAGCCCCGCCCCGAGGGCGCGAGCGAGGAGCGAGCGGCCGCAGGGATGCGGGGCGAGGCGAGGGACCCGCCCCGGGTCTCGTAGCCCGGCGTGGAACGCAGCGGCGGGACTCCGACCGCCGCGAGGCTCCCGCAGGGCAAGAGACCGAGTCCCTCCGGGCGCGCCATCTTTTGCGAAGAAATTTAAAACTTTAACGAAGAAGAGACAGGTCACGCAAAGACGCAAAGAACGCAAAGGCAAGCAACCACTCCTCCCAAAGAAGAGTCTTTCTTGGCGCCCTTTGCACCTTGGCGTGAGATTGCTTTATGAAACCGGAGGGAATCGAAGGGCGGGAGGCGCCGTAGCCGCGCCCCGAGGCCGCGAGCGAGGAGCGAGCGGCCGCAGGGATGCGGCCCGGGGCCGCCGGCTCCCCCCGTCCGCCTCACCCCGGCGGCCAGCGGAAGGCCCGCCCGCCCAGAAGGTGAAAGTGGACGTGGAAGACGCTCTGTCCTGCGGACTCGAGACAGTTGGCCACGATCCGAAACCCTTTCTCCGAGAGCCCCTGCTCCCTCGCGATGCGGGAGGCGGCCACGAGCAGGCGCCCCATGAGCGGCCCGTCGGACCCGGTAAGGTCGTTGAGGGTGGGGATGTGGCGCTTGGGGACGATCAGGAGGTGGGTGGGGGCCTGGGGGCCGATATCTTTGAAGGCGTAGAGCTCCTCGTCCTCGTAGACCCTGGCGCTGGGGATATCGCCCTTCACGATCTTGCAGAAGATGCAGTCGGACATGGATCCCTCCGGAGTCTGCTCAAGCATAGCACGGAGCGGGAAAGCCGGAGGTGCGGGGACGCCGGGGCACGGTGGTTGCGGCGTTTCATACCAATTGGACATCCGTCATAGAGGAATCGCCTTCTCGAGCGAAGCGAGGGAAGGCGGCGTTCCGCGCGGATCGGGCCAGATGCGCGAAAGCCGAGGCGGACGGCACCGACGCGTACTGGGATGTACTCGGAGCGTGCCGGACGCCGACGGCTGACAAAGCAGATGGCCCGAGACTCGCGGCGCACTCAATTAAGGTGGGGGGGAGGTGGCAGGAATTCAAGAAGGCTGGAGCGCCCGAAGGGCCGGGGCTCGCGGGGCCGGTTCGGAGAAGGGTTCTTCGAAGGCAGACCCGAGCCCAAATCCTTCGACGAGACGGCCGCGAGTCCCGGAAGGTGCGAAGCACCCTCCAGCCGAATGCTCTACGAATGACGGCAAGTTGGTATCACTCCCCCCGGGACCGCCGCTCCCTCCGACCCGCGGTCTGGTCCACGGCCCGCCGCGCGTCCCTCCGCCCGGCCGCGCCGTTCTCTTCCCTCCCTTGAGCGGAAGGCGGAGCCGCGCTATCCTACGACGCTGGAGGCAGCATGGACGAGCTGAGGGAGAGGCTCAAGGCGCTCATCATCGAAAAGCTGCGGCTCGAAGGGAAGACCCCGGCGGACATCGGCGACGAGACCCCGCTCTTCGGCGAGGGGCTCGGACTCGACTCCATTGACGCCCTGGAGCTGGTGGTGGCCCTCGAGCAGACCTTCGGCATCAAGGTGGACGACGGCGAGGTGGGGGTGAAGGCCTTCAGGACCGTCTCCACGCTCGCGGATTTCATCCGCGGGAAGAAGGGCGGCGCCGCGTGAACGGGCTCGTGGTCTACGCGGGTTCCTTCGACCCGCCCACCAACGGCCACCTCGACCTCATCCGCCGCGCCACCGGCATCTTCCAGCAGGTGGTGGTGGCGGTCCTCCAGAACACCGAGAAGCAGACCCTTCTGACCTTCGAGGAGCGGGCGGCCCTGCTGCGGGAGTGCACGAAGGAGATCCCCCGGGTGGAGGTGGACACCTTCCACGGCCTCCTCGTGGACTACGTCCGCAGGCGCGGGGCGCGCCACATCCTGCGCGGAATCCGCGCCCTCTCGGATTTCGAGTACGAGTTCCAGATCGCCCTCATGAACCGGCGGCTCGCCCCCGACATCGAGACCGTCTTCCTCATGCCGCGGGAGGAGAACACCTTCCTCTCGTCGCGGATGGTGCGCGAGGTGGCGCTCTTCGGCGGGCCGCTGGACGAATTCGTCCCGCCCTCGGTGGCCCAGTCGCTCCGGAATCGCTACCCCAAGGGCTGACCGCCGGCGCCGGGCCGGGAGTCGTCCGCCGCGACCTCCGCCCCGCGCGGGGCGGCGTGCGCCGCGGCCACCCGGGCCAGGAAGCCGCCCGCCGCGAGAAGGGCCAGAAGCCCGGCCCCCGCGACCACCTTCGCGGAGCCCGCCGACTCCGCCAGCCTCCCCTGCACCAGGCTTCCCACCGGGGTGACCCCGATGAACGCCACCACGTAGAAGCTGATGATGCGGCCCCGCAGGTTTTCGGGGGCGAGGGTCTGGAGGAGCGTGTTGGCGCAGGCCATCTGGACCATCAGAAAGTAGCCGGTCAGCGTCAACAGCCCGCACGAGAGCGCGAAGTTCTTGGAGAGGGCGAAGGCGGCGACGAGGGCGCCGAAACAGGCCGCCGAGACCCCCGCGAGCCGCTCCAGCCCCCGGGTGCCCCTGCGATAGCCCACGGTGAGCGCGCCCCCGAGGGCGCCGACCCCCACCAACGCCATCATGACGCCCAGCCCCCCCGACCCCACGTCCAGCACCTCGCCGGCGAAGGCCGGGAGGAAGACCGTGTAGGGCGCCGCCAGCAGGCTCGTGGCCACCACCAGACCCAGGAGGTCGCGCACGCGGGGCGCCTTCCAAGCGTAGGCGAGCCCCTCGCCCAGCTCCCGGAGGAACCGCACCTCGCGCGGCGGAGCCGGCACCCTCCCGGGGAAGCGCATGGCGAAGAGGCCCCCCAGCACGGCGAGGTAGGAGGCGGCGTTGACGGCGAAGCAAGCCCCCTCGCCCCAGAGCCCCACGACCACCCCTGCGAGGGCGGGGCCCGCGATGCGCGCGCCGTTGAAGAGCGACGAGTTGAGGGCGATGGCGTTGCCCAGGTCCTCCCGCCCCACCATCTCGAGCAGGAAGGCCTGGCGCGCCGACATGTCGAAGGCGTTCACGCACCCCAGGAAGCCGGCGAGGGCGAGCACCATCCAGACCTGGATGACCCCCGCGAGGGTCGCCGCCGCCAGGACCACCGCCTGGAGCGCCAGCAGGGACTGGGTGAGCAGGACGAGGCGGTGGCGGTCCGCGTGGTCCGCCGCCAGTCCGCCCAGGAGCCCGAGCGCGAGGACCGGGCCCATCTGGGCGAACCCCAGCGCCCCCAGGAGCCACGAGGAGTGGGAGAGGCGCCAGACGAGCCAGCCCTGGGCGAGCATCTGCATCCAGGAGCCTACGAGGGAGACCATCTGGCCGAAGAAGAAGAGGCGGAAGTTCCGGTGGCGCAGGGCCCGGAAGGTCCGGGCGGCGACGTTCGCGAGGGGCATCGAGGCCTGCGTCAGTCCTCCAGGTTGAACTCCTGGAAGTCGTAGAAGTAGCCGGTCTTGTTGGCCACGTCAATCTCGGTCTGCACCAGCGCCGTGTGGCCGTCCTCGATGTCGAGGAACCGCTGGAAGAGCGCCCGGCCTTCGGGGCCGAGGGTGGCGACGAGCTTCTTGTAGTGCTCGGTGGCCTCGTCCTCGAGCCTGAGCGCGGTGAAGAGACGCTCGAGGTCCTCGTCGCGGCCCTTCCGCCTGGGCTTCGCCGCGGCCTCGAGCTTGTCGAGCCCCTCCACCACCCAGTCGGATTTCGGGATCACGGTGGGAAGCGCGGCGTCGCCGAGCTTGCCCCCGGCGCGGTGCTCCGCGAGCTTCTGCTCGAGGAAGTCCACGTGGCCCTCCTCCTCGCGGGCGAGCAGGGCGAAGAATTTCTTCCCCGCCGGGTCCGTCGCGTGCTGCGCCGCGTCCACGTAGTGGTCGCGAACCCTTTTCTCGAACTCCAGCGCGGAAACGATGGCTTCCTCCAGGGTCATGCGGCTCTTCCTCCCCGAGGCCGAAGGATAGCCCAGCCTTTGCCCGGCGGTCAACGCAAGAAAGCCCTGCTCACGCGGAGTCACCCCCAAAGAGGAGAAAGAAGCATCGCAACAGCCCGCGTTCCACGGCGCTGACGCGCCTCACGGGAGACGGCGGAAGGACATCCGAGCGGGGATACCCTATACCCGGGAGCCACGTTCCCCGGCACCGACGCGCCTCATGGAAGGGACGGCGCGTCGCCCTGGAAAGCAACCGCGGGCAACGCGGAGGGACGCTTTCCATTTCGCCGCCCGCGTCCCTTCCACTCCCTTCGGGAGACGGAACGCGGCTCGCGCATTGTCCGCCGCCTTGCCCCCACCCCTTAAGACGAGCGCCGCGAGTCTCGGGCCTTGGCTCCGCGTCACCGCTCGCCGGTTCGCATCCTCAACGTACATTCCAGTACGCCTCCGGTGCGACCGGCTCGCGTTCCTTGCCCAAGACCCAATCCACGCGGAACGCCGCCCTCACGGCCTGCCGGCCTGACGGGCGAAGGAACTGGAGGCGGCGGAACAGAGACGCTGTCCACCCCACAAGGCTCTTCACACCCGCGCATGTCATGAAGGCTCTGCATTAGCGATAAAGTGTTGATGCTTCACTCTCATCTTCTGATAAAAATTTGAATGGGCATCAGAAAGGGTAACCAGGAAATCCTTTGCGGCCTCATAGCGATCACGCACTTCTTGATAAGAAGGGTTTTCTGCCCGTCGGCTGCTTCTCCGCTTCCCGCCTGACGAGATCGGAGAGAGCAGTTTGCTCAATAAAACGTAGCCATGTCCAAGAATATAGTGGCCGTGCGCGAAGGCATTGCGTATCTCTAAATCCCAGATCGAGGAGAGCACATGCCCAATATGTAGTTGCAAGCTATCGGCACGAAGTGTAATGGCCTTCAGTTTTTGACTCGAATAGATGCAATCCTGACCATTTTCTCGGAAGATCCATCTCGGCTCTTCGTCGCCGATCACACGAAGAACATTCCAGACAAGAGCTAGCGGTAGGTCGCACTCCATGATCTGGCAGTAAGCCAGTAGTTTGATCCTTATCTCATCCTCTTCGTTCTCAGTCCCTTGTCCTAGAATGTTCTCAATTTGTCTTAAGAGCTTCTGAAGTTCGTGCGTTTCCCAAAAAGCGAATGTTGCTGAAAATACCTTCCCTGGCTCTGCGTGTCCGCTCAGGCGCGGGTCGCTAGGCCATAAGGCGCGCCACAGTTTCAACGAGGGCACCATTTCGGCCTTTTCAAAGAACTCCGCGATCGCCTCTGAAGTTTCCGTGTGACCGGGTATAGCCTGCATGACCTTACCTCAATTAGGTCAATCCACTGACGAGTAAAGTACTCCGCCCCAAGGGGCGGGGTACTTTACTCCGAATCCGATCCTTTGAGAATCGTCGCCGCCATGATGGCACCGTGCTCGGTGAAGGCGAAGGGCCGGTGTCTCGTGCCCCCCCAACTTGAGGCCGCAAATTGCGACCTCAAGATCGCGGCTTCTTTGCCGGTTAGTTCGAACATGAAATCAGATGGAAAACGATCGCGGTTCCGTCGAACCTGCTCCTCGAATCGCTTCGTGGTGACACCGTAAAGCTCCGCGAAGTGCCGGTCCAACATGACCTTTTGGCCTCGCAAGATGATGATGTTTCGTGCGGCAGCTTCGTAAGAAACCACGGCCAGATCGTCCCCCATTCGCTCCCCCTGGATGCGTGGAATCTTATCACCTTTAGCGAGAAGAGACGGACGGCTTCGTCGAGGGCGCCGCCCCCTCCCGCCCTTCTGCTATCATGCCGTCATGGGGCTGATCCGCGTCCTGCCCGACAACCTGGTGAACCAGATCGCCGCGGGGGAGGTCATCGAGCGCCCCGCCTCGGTGGTGAAGGAGCTGGTCGAGAACGCGCTGGACGCGGGGGCGTCGCGAGTCCGGGTGGAGCTGGAGGCGGGCGGGCGGGGCCGCATCCTCGTGGAGGACGACGGCTGCGGGATGGAGCCCGAGGACCTGCCGCTCGCCCTGGAGCGTCACGCCACCAGCAAGCTCCGCTCGGAGCGGGACCTCTTCGCCATCGCGACCCTCGGCTTCCGGGGCGAGGCGCTCCCCTCCATCGCCTCCGTGAGCCGCCTGACCCTCGCGAGCCGGACCGCCGCCGCCGCGCAGGGGTGCCGGCTCCGCGTGGAGGGCGGGCGCCCGGCGGCTCCCGAGCCCTGCGGCCTCGCGGCGGGGACCCGGGTGGAGGTGGAAGACCTCTTTTTCAACGTGCCCGCCCGGCGCAAGTTCCTGCGGGCGCCGGCCACCGAGCTCTCCCACGCCGTCACGCTGCTCGAGCACTACGCTCTCGCCCGCCCAGACGTGGCCTTCTCCCTCCTCCACGAGGGGGAGGAGGTCCTGAACCTGGCGCCCGCCCGGAGCCGCGCCGAGCGGTTCTTCACCCTCTTCCCCGAGCTGCCCGCGGAGGAGTTCGCCGAAGTGGCTCACCGAACGGAGGCCGCCGAGGTGACGGGGCTCGCGGGGGCCCCGGCGCGCACCCTCTCCACCGCGCGCTGCCAGTTCACCCTGGTGAACGGGAGGTTCGTGCGGGACCGGCTGATCCAGCATGCCGTCGTCCAGGCCTACGAGAACACCCACCCCCGCGGGCGTTATCCGATCCTGCTGCTGAACGTGGAGGTGGACCCCTCCCGGGTGGACGTGAACGTGCACCCCGCCAAGCGGGAGGTCCGCTTCTCGGAGGGACAGGCGGTCCACTGGGCGGTCCTTTGCGGCCTTCGCCGGGCCATCGCCCCCGGCGCGCCCCTGCCCGAGGCTCCGGCGGCCTTCCCCGCGCCCGCCGCGTTCCGGCCCGCGTGGACGCCGGAAACCCCCGCGGTGCGCGAGCGCGGCGCCCTCTTCGAGATCGGCGCGACCGCGCCGGTCCACGGCTCGGAGTGGCCCGCGAGCCCGCCGCCGGCCCCCCTGCGCGCCCTCGCCCAGTGGCGCGGCAGCTTCCTCCTCTGCGACAGCCCCGAGGGGCTCGCCATCGTGGACCAGCACGTGGCCCACGAGCGCATCCGCTTCGAGCAGCTCCGGCGCTTTCTGGAGGTGCCCGGGCCCCGCCAGCCCTTCCTCCACCCGCGCCCCTACGCCCTGCCGCGCAGCGTGGCCCACCGCGCCGCCGAGATGGC
>JAKAIJ010000131.1 GCA_021814355.1 Acidobacteriota bacterium | reverse complement strand
TCGCGCCGAAGTGGAAGCCGAGCGCGCACGGACCAAGGTGATCGAACGGTCGCTCAAGGCGATCGGATACGAATACCTGCCCAGCCTGTCCGTGCTGGGCGGGTACACCCAGAGCGGCCCCAGCCTCAGCCGGCTCGCCGGCAGTTACAACATCGGGGTGCAGCTGAGTGTGCCGCTTCTCGATGGCTTCGAGATCCAGGTACTGCGCGAGTGCGTTGACGAGGTCCTCGTCGCTCATCGCTGCCGCCGCGCGCGGATTGATGCCGGCGCCCCGCTCGGACGGCACGAGCAGAACCGCACCCGCCGCGTCGGCCCCCGCCACGACGACCGGTCGCTGGAGCAGGGTGACGTCCATGTAGCGGAAGTATCCGAAGAGGTCGCTGTGGTCGAAGCGGACGCTCCAGCTCCCGTCCACCGCCGGGAGGTCGAAGATCCCCGTGTTGCAGGCGGTGAGCGCCGAGGAGCCGTAGAGGTAGCAGGAGGCGGTCTGGTCGGCCGAGACCGCCACGTCGTCGTAGTAGCCGCCGTTCTTGGCGTAGACGTGGCCGGTGATGTGGCGCGCGGCGGCGAGGTGGATCAGGTCCCGGCCCGTCTTGGTCTCGTCCGCTGCGAGGGTCTCGCAGGCGAAGCCCCGTTGGATCTTGCCCGGGACGATGGACGCCCTGGCCAGCCGGACGTCATGTTGGTAGGGCGCCGCGCCCGGATCGAGGGTCCCCCCCACCAGGCCGAGGGTGTAGCTCCCGTCCGCGGCGGTGAGGGTCTGGGTCTGGAAGCAGTTGGCGCCGTCCCCGCCCGCGCAGGCGTGGGATTGCCCCGAAACCACGAGCCCCGCCCCGACCGGCGTGACGCCCGCGTCGGCGTAGACGGTGCCCCGGAGGAAGGCGTCGGCGTGGCGGACCGCGAGGTTCACGTTGGTCACGTCCGTCCCCCCTACGGTCACCGGCACGAAATAGGCGCCGTTCGCCACGGCCCCCTTCTGGGAGAGGGCGATCTCGTCGTCGGTCTCCACCTTCCAGGAGCCCGTCGCGACGGCGATGGAGTAGTTGCCGGCGTGGTCCGCCACCCCTACGGCCAGAACGGGCAGCCCCCCAGCGGCCTCCACGGTGACCTGGCATCCGGGGACACCCAGGCCGTTCAGGGGGCCGCTGCTGTAGGTGACTTGCCCGCTTACCTGCCGCGGCGCGGATTGCACGACGGGATAGGCGATCTGGTTCGTCCCGTCGAAATAGACGTAGGGCTCCTGGGCGACGGGGGTGAGATACCCCGGCTTCAGGGCGATGACGGCCCGCGAGGCGCAGGTGAGCGAGAGCGGGACATCGAGGGTGTAGTTGCCCAGTGAGTCGGCCATGCACGAGGGACCCTCCGCTTCCGCCTCGCCGTTGAACGGCAAGACGAGCACCAGCGCCCCGGGGATGGCCGTCGCGGGGCTGCCGGCGAGGGTGACCTGGCCGGAGACGTGAACCCCCGTGGCCACTTGCGCGACCGTGAAGGCCGAGGTGGCCGTGGTCCCGTCGTTCGGGTCCACCGCCTCCCAGATGTACGTCCCCGCCGTATAGGGGAACCGTTTCGGAGTGAACCCGGCGAGCGCGACCCGCACGGTGCGGGCTGTGGCGTCCTGATCGGAGGCCATGTTGAGGGACCAGCGCGCCGCGTTGTCGGCGACCAGGTCGGTCCAGACGACGTAGTCCGAAGCGCCCGGCGTCGTGGTGATCAGGCCGTCGCCGTTGATGTCCACGTACAGCCGCAGGATCACGCTGGGCGAGCCGCCGCCGAGGTTGCCCGCCGTCACCTGAACGGTCCCCGCGTAGTCGGCCTGGATGGCGGCGGGAGAGACCGAGAGAGTGGGCGCGGCGGCGGCGGGCGCCGCGGCGAAGAGGGCGGCGAGGGCGAGCATGGGGGCGCGGGAGCGAGACACGACCACCTCCTCCTCCCCAGACCGTGCCGGAGGACGGGCGACGTGGGCGACCCGGTTTCTCCCGGCTGGGGACGTTCTCTAATAATAGGGACGCCGGGCGCGCGGGGTCAAGGCTCGGCGGACCTATATTTGCCGCGCACAGCACACGAAACAACGGAGGGGGTTCTCCCGTTTCCTTTCATCGGAAGGTGTATCATACCCCTCCCGGACGCAGGCGGGCCCGTCGCAAATCCGGGACAAGGGCCCCGCGGAGGTGGCCAAATTGGCAGTGCGCCTGCGCGGTGCTCCGGTTCCGGCGGCGGCATGGGCTCTCGGCTTGTTTTCTCCCGCGACCGGCCGCATATTTTGGTTCTTCGAGGCTCGCCAGAATGACTTCCGAGGAGGAGATCGTGAAAGCCAAGAACATCGCCAGCGTATGGAGGGCGCTGCTTTGCGCGCCCGCGTGTCTCGCCCTCTGCGTGGCCGCGACGGCGGCCGCACCGGTAATCCGCGAGGTAGGGTCCGATGAAAACAGCAATTTCGGCCAGGTGGGCGCCCGGCTGATCATCACGGGCGAGAACTTCGACGGTACGACCACCGACGTGCTCTTCGGAGCCCTTCTGGGCACGAACGTCAAGGTGGCCACCGGCCGCGGGATGCTGTTCGTGACCGTCCCTTCCGGGGCGACCACAGGCAACGTGATCGTCCGGGTGGACGGCGTCTCCTCCGCGGCCTTTCCCTTCACGGTGAATGCGGGAACCTTCAGTCCCGGCGCCAACACCGTTTCGGGCCAGGTCACGGCGAGCGGGGTCCCCAAGCCGAACACCGGCATGGCCCTGCTCCAGCCGGACTCCTGCGGCAACGGGGGAATGGTCCTCTGGGACTACGCCCTCACCGACGTCTCGGGCTTTTACACGCTGAACTGGCCGGGAGCGGGAACCTACTACCTCTTCACGATGACCAGGCTTGCCGACGGCCTCTCGGCCCAGATGTCACCCGTCGCGGGCTCCGGGAACGTGACGCAGAACGTCGCCCTGACCGCCGACACCACGGTCACGGGGACGGTGCTCTCCCCCAGCGCCACGCCCCTCCCCAACGCCAAGGTGAATTTCGACGGAAACGGCTTCGAGCCCGTCCTCACGGACGCGAGCGGGAACTTCTCCGTCCACCTGAGCCCGGGGAGCTGGAGGATGCAGATCGAGCCCCCCGTGGACTTCCACGCCCGCCTCTGGGAGGAGAACATCACCGTCGGCGCGGCCACACCGCAACCCCTGGGGAGCCGGACGCTGCTGGGCGGAATCTGGATCACGGGCACCCTGGTGGACGACTCCACGCCCACGCCCCAGCCGGTCGCCAGCGCCTACGTCAGCGCCTCTCCGGCGAACGGGGGGCAGAATTACAGTTGGACAAACTCGAGAGGAGGAGGCGCCTTCGGCATCGAGGTGTCTTCCAGCACCGCCTTCCAGCTCGACGTCCAGACGGCCCGGACGGGCCCCCTCGTGGACGTCCAACTGACCTTCGGCCCCTACTCCGTGGACACGAACGTGGGGACGATCACGCTCGGCCACGCCGGCTACGTCACGGGGACGGTCCAGGATGAGGGCCTCGCCCCCCTCCCGAACGTGGGCATGCAGGCCCAGCACGCCATCTCCGGCTCCTTCCTCGACTGGACGAACACCTGCGCGGACGGCACCTACATCCTGAAGGTGCCGAGCGCCGGGACGACGGTCCCCGTCCGGGCGACGGCCCAGTTCTGGAACGACTCCCGCCCCTATGCCGTGCAGACCTACAACAACAAGGTCTTCCAGTGCGAGGGCGACACGATCAACGTCGCGGGCACCGCCACCGTACCGGGGATCAACTTCACGCTCCATCCGGGAGGAAGCGTGAGCGGGCAGGTGACCCAATACTTCGGGGGCGCCCCCCTGGCGAACATCAACGTGGGGGCGGATGACGGCCAGCCCCACAACTGCACACTGGGCGGATGGCCCCCAACGGGAGCGGGCGGCACCTACCAGCTCGACCACCTGCCCGTCATTCCCCTCCGTTTCTGGGCACTGAACGTCGGGCCCACCTATTCCAGCGGCTCCTACAGCAACAAGATCTACCCCCAGTACACCGCGGTAACGCCCACGGCGGGGACGGTGACCCCCAACATCAACATCTCGCTGAGGCCTCCAGTGGCCCCGAGACCGGTGCCGGACGGGACGGGGGGGACCCAGGCCGGGAAGGTATCCAAGCAGAACGCCGACGCCTCCCTGGTGACGGCCACCTGGGACGTGGCCACCTGCCCACCGCCCACGAACCACGATTTCAACGCCCTGGTGGGCAAGGGAAGCACGCTCTCTTCCTACGCGCTCATCGGGAGCCTCTGCGGCTTGGGCCTCACCGGCACCTACTCGGGACCCATGCCCCCGATCCCGGCGGGGGAGCGTTTCCTCTGGTGGGTGCTCGTCCAGAGCGGCGGGTCCGGCGCGACCGAGAGCTCCTGGGGGAGGAACAGCGCCGGCTTCGAGCGCAACGGCCCCAGCGCGTCGAACCAGTGTCAGGACACGAACAAGGACGCCTCCATGGCCTGTCCCTGACGCGGCCGGTTCGCGCGCGGCGCGACACGAAGGGCCCCCGCGCCATGGGGGCCCTTCTCGTTTTACCGCGCCCTGGCAAGAAGGCCTCCTCCGCGCCCTCCGCGAGGCGGACGGGAGGTCATACCAAGTTGCGACCAATCGTAAGCGACTCGCCTTCCGGAGCTTCGCTTCGGAAGGCGGCGTCCCGCGCGGATTGGGCCAGATCCGAGGAAAGCGAGCGGACCGCGCCGAGTCGTACTGGGATGTACGTCGCAGGCGCTGGCCCGCGAAGCTTGACGAAGGAGATGGTCCGAGACTCGCGGCGCACTCAATAAAGATGGGGGGGCGGCAGGAATATAAGAAGGCTGGAGCGCCCGAAGGGCCGGGGCTCGCGGGGCCAGCTCGGAGAAGGATTCTCCAAAGGCAGACCTGAGCCCAAATCCTTCGACGGGATGGCCGCGAGCCCCGGAAGGTGCGAAGCACCCTCCAGCCTTGGTCCGATGATGGTTGCAACTTGGTATCACACGGCGTCGAGGCGGGCGAGGGAGGCCAGGAGCTTCTTGCGCCCGAAGCGGTTGAAGGAGACGGTCACCTTCTCGTCCTCGCCGGCATTCTCCACCGAGAGGACCACGCCGAAGCCGTATTTCGGGTGGTGGACCCGCAGACCGGGCCGGAGAGCGCTCTCCACGGGCACGTAGTGCACCTCGTGGAAGGCCGCCGCGGCGGCTGCGAACCCCGCGGGCCCCTCGGGACGGGCAAGCCCCACCTGTTCCACCATCCCCGCAGGGATCTCCCCGAGGAAGGGCGACGGCGCCCTCCGCTGAGGCGTCCCGAAGATGTACCGCTCGCGGGACCAGGTGAGGTGGAGGCAATCCATGGCGCGGGTCATCCCCACGTAGCAGAGGCGGCGCTCCTCCTCGATCTCCTCGGGGGAGTCCGTGGAGAGCTGGTGGGGGCAGAAGCCCTCCTCGAGGCCGGCGAGGAAGACCACGGGGAACTCCAGCCCCTTGGCGGCGTGCAGGGTCAGGAGCTTCACCGTGTCGCCCCCGGGGCCCGTCTCCACCAGGCCGTCCTGGTCGCTCGAGAGCGCCTGGCGCTCCAAGAAGGCCCGCAGGTCACCGCCCTCCCGCGCTTCGAACTCGCGCATGGCCGAGACCAGCTCGCGCAGGTTCTCCATGCGGCTCTCGGGGTCGGGGTCTCCCTCGGGCCGGTTTTCCAGGAACTCCACGTACCCGGTCTCGCCGATCACCCACCCGGCCAGGTCCGCTGGGCTCTGAGTCGAAATCCGCGCCGCGAGGGTCTCCATCAGGGCGACGAAGCCCCGCAGGGCGTTGCGGGCCCGAGCGGCGAGGTCCTCCCCGGCGGCGGCGTCACGCACCGCCTGCCAGAGGGAGGTGCCGCGGCGCCGGGCGTCGAGCTCGAGCGTCTCCAGGGTGGCCTTGCCCAGCCCCCGGGGCGGGACGTTGAGGATCCGCAGGAGGGAGACCCGGTCGAAAGGGTTCTGGGCCACCCGCAGGTAGGCGAGGATGTCCTTCACCTCCTTGCGCTCGTAGAACTTCAGTCCACCCACCACCTGGTATGGGACGCCGCGGTTCAGCAGCGCCTCCTCGAAACTCCGGGACTGGGCGTTGGTGCGGTAGAGCACGGCCATCTGGCGCCAGGCATAGCGGCGGGCGTCCGCGAGCCGGCGTAGGGCGTCTCCCACGAAGGCCGCCTCCTCCCGGTCGCTGGGCGCCGAAAAGAGCCGCACCGGCTCGCCACCGGACCGCTCGGTCCAGAGGTTCTTCCCCAACCGGCGGGTGTTGTGGGCGACCAGGGCGTTGGCCGCCCCGAGAATGCTCGAAGTCGAGCGATAGTTGCGCTCGAGGCGCACCACCTCGGCCCGCGGGAAGTCGCTCTGGAAGTCGAGGATGTTTTGGATGTCCGACCCCCGCCAGCTGTAGATGGACTGGTCCTCGTCCCCCACCGCGAAGAGGTTGCCCCACCGGGCCGAGAGAATCCGCAGAAGCCGGTACTGGATGCGGTTCGTGTCCTGGTACTCGTCCACCAGGATCTGCTGGAACCGCTGCTGGTAGGAGGTCCGCACCGCCTCGCGCTCCTCCAGGACCCGCAGCGCCACGTGGAGGAGGTCGTCAAAGTCCAGGGCGTTGGCCGCCCTCAGCCGAGCCTCGTAGCCGCGGAAGAGCTCGGCGAGGGTCCCGCCGCGCCGGTCCCGGGCGCGCTCGGCAAAGGCCGCCGCGTCCAGCCCCTCCGATTTTGCCCGGCTGAGGGCCGAGGCGACCGCCGCGGGGGCGTACTCCTGGTCCGAGATCCCCCGTTCCCGAAGGAGCGCCTTCACCACGCCCCGGGAGTCCTCCTGGTCGTAGATGGTGAAATCCCGGGTCCAGGGGCCTCCGAGGGCCTCCACGTCGGCCCTCAGGAGCCGGGCGCAGATCCCATGGAAGGTGCCCATCCAGAGGAAGGGCAGGCTCTCCTTCCGGAGCAGCGCCAGGACCCGCTGGCGCATCTCCTGGGCCGCCTTGTTGGTGAAGGTGACGGCGAGCAGGTTGTGGGGCGAGAGGCGGCGCTCGGAGAGGAGGTAGGCGATGCGGTGGGCGATGACGCGGGTCTTGCCCGACCCGGCGCCCGCCAGGACGAGGACCGAGCCGCCGGCGGAGGTCACGGCCTTCCTCTGTTCGGGGTTCA